>JALZBL010000053.1 GCA_030947395.1 Actinomycetota bacterium
AGGCCCGCGAGCAGCTCATCGCCCTGCGCGAGGAAGTCGAGCGCCTGGGCCAGCCGCCCAGTGGTTACGGCGTCTTCCTCGCCGCCTACGAGGACTCCTCGGTCGACGTGTTCACCGGTGGTCGCAAGCTGCGGGTCGCGGTGTCTCCCGAGGTCGCGGTGGAGGACCTCAAGAACGGCCAGGAAGTAATGCTCAACGAGGCGATGAACGTCGTCGCGGCCCGCGGCTTCGAGCGGGCCGGCGAGATCGTCATGCTCAAGGAAATCTTGGACGGCGGGGACCGCGCCCTGGTGATCGGCCACACCGACGAGGAACGCGTCGTGTACCTGGCCGACCTCCTGCGCGACGCGCCGCTGCGGCCCGGCGACTCCCTGCTGATGGAGACGCGCAGCGGCTTCGTCTACGAGCGGGTACCCAAGAGTGAGGTCGAGGAGCTCGTCCTCGAAGAGGTCCCGGACATCGACTACACCGACATCGGCGGCCTGAGCCGCCAGATCGAACAGATCCGCGACGCGGTGGAGCTGCCGTTCCTGCACGCCGACCTCTTCCGCGAGCACGAGCTGCGCCCACCCAAGGGCATCCTGCTGTACGGCCCACCGGGGTGCGGCAAGACCCTGATCGCCAAGGCGGTGGCCAACTCGCTGGCCAAGAAGGTGTCCGAGGTGCGGGGGGAGTCGGCTGGACGCTCCTATTTCCTCAACATCAAGGGCCCGGAGCTGCTGAACAAGTACGTCGGTGAGACCGAGCGCCACATCCGGCTGGTCTTCCAGCGCGCCCGGGAGAAGGCCAGCGAGGGCACCCCGGTCATCGTGTTCTTCGACGAGATGGATTCGATCTTCCGGACCCGCGGCTCGGGGGTGAGCTCCGACGTCGAGAACACCATCGTCCCGCAGCTGCTGAGCGAGATCGACGGCGTCGAGGGGCTGGAAAACGTCATCGTGATCGGCGCGTCGAACCGGGAGGACATGATCGACCCGGCCATCCTGCGGCCCGGTCGGCTCGACGTGAAGATCAAGATCGAGCGGCCGGACGCTGAGGCGGCCCAGGACATCTTCGCCAAGTACATCACCGCCACGCTGCCGATCCACGCCGACGACCTGGCCGAGCACGCCGGCAACCCGGACGCGACGGTGGGCGCGATGATCCGCAACACGGTCGAGCGGATGTACACCGAGAGCGAGGAGAACCGGTTCCTCGAGGTCACGTACGCCAACGGAGACAAGGAAACTCTGTACTTCAAGGACTTCAACTCGGGGGCGATGATCCAGAACATCGTCGACCGGGCCAAGAAGATGGCGATCAAGGACCTGTTGACCAACGACCAGCGCGGGCTGCGCATGGCCCACCTGCTCGCCGCGTGCGTGGACGAGTTCCGCGAGAACGAGGACCTGCCCAACACCACCAATCCTGACGACTGGGCGCGGATCTCCGGCAAGAAGGGCGAACGGATCGTCTACATCCGCACCCTCATTTCCGGCAAGGGCACCGAGGCCGGGCGCGCGATCGACACCGCCAGCAATACCGGCCAGTACCTGTAGCCCGGCGCGGCTCGGGAGACGCGCCCGCGCGGGTGGCGTAGGCGTCACTTGATCGGTACTGCCAGAATGGACCGGTGCTGGACCGCGTCCCGATCCGGTGAGCGGCTGGCAGGCCCTCGCCGTCTTCGTCGCCGGAATCTGGGCCGGCACCATCAACACCGTTGTGGGATCGGGCACCCTGGTCAGCTTTCCGGTCCTCCTGGCTGTCGGGCTGCCGCCGGTGAGCGCGAACGTCACCAACACGCTGGGACTCGCCGCGGGCTCACTGACCGGGGCGGTCGGCTACCGCCGTGAGCTCGCCGGCCAGTGGCGGCGGGTGGGCGTGCTCGGTGCGGCCTCGCTGCTCGGCGGGCTGACCGGAGCCATCCTGCTGCTGACCCTGCCGGCCGGCGCGTTCCGGGCGATCGTGCCGGTGCTGATCGTCATCGCGGTCGTAATGGTTGTCGCCCAACCGCGGCTGGCCGCCATCCTGGCCCGCCGCCACCAAGGCACGCACCGCACCGCGGTGACGCCGCTGCTGTGGCTGCTGGTGCTGGCCACCGCGGTGTACGGCGGCTACTTCGGCGCGGCCCAGGGAGTCATCCTGATCGCGGTCATGGCGGTGCTGCTCGACGACGATCTGCAGCGCATCAACGGCATGAAGAACGTCTTGGCCTTCCTCGCCAACGCGGTCGCGGCCGCGCTGTTCGTGTTCATCGCCGACGTGGACTGGGCCGCGGCCGGGTTGGTGGCGGCCGGCTCGATTCTCGGCGGCCTGCTCGGCGCGCGCATCGGCCGGCGGCTCTCTCCGGTCGCCCTGCGCACGATCATCGTGGTGGTCGGCCTGGCGGCGATCGCCAAGCTCCTTCTCTGACCGGCGCCCGGGTCGGGCCGTCTCGGGCCCGGTACTGGATAGACTCGGCGCAGATGATGCGATGGGCCGGGCCGAAGGATGAGGCAGCGCAGCTGGGGGAGCTGCGCCGATGCTCCCGGCGCCGCGCCGCTCGGGGCCGGCGATGAGCGTCAACCGGGTGATGGGTACCGAGGTCGAGTACGGCATCAGTGTCCCCGGCCAGCCGCACGCCAACCCGATGCTGCTCTCGGCCCAGATCGTCAACGCCTACTCGGCCGCGCACAGCGGGGGCCGCACCCGACGTCCGTCCTGGGACTTCGAGGAGGAGTCACCCCTACGTGACGCCCGCGGCTACGACCTGGGCCGCCGCGTCGCCCCGGAGTTCGTCGAGGCCGAAGAGGACGCCGGGATGGCGAACGTCATCCTCACCAACGGCGCCCGGCTCTACGTCGACCACGCCCATCCCGAGTTCTCGACGCCCGAGGTGTTCACGCCGCTGGATGCCGTGCGGTGGGACAAGGCCGGCGAGCTGGTCATGGTCGAGGCGATCGAGCGGGCCGCTACCGTTCCCGGATCGCCGCAGATCAACCTCTACAAGAACAACACCGACAATAAGGGCGCCTCCTACGGCTCGCACGAGAACTACCTCATGCGCCGCCAGACCGCGTTCACCGACATCGTGGCCCACCTCACGCCGTTCCTGGTCAGCCGCCAGGTCGTCTGCGGCGCCGGCCGGGTCGGGCGCGGCCAGGACGGCCGTACCCCGGGCTTCCAGTTGAGCCAGCGGGCGGACTTCTTCGAAGTCGAGGTCGGCCTGGAGACCACGCTCAAGCGACCCATCATCAACACCCGCGACGAGCCCCACGCCGACGCCGAGAAGTACCGGCGACTGCACGTGATCCTCGGCGACGCGAACCTCTCCGAGATCTCCACTTACCTGAAAGTCGGCACGACGTCGCTCGTGCTGGCCATGATCGAGGAGTCGTTCCTCCCCCCGGAACTGGCCGTGGCCGAACCGGTGCGCGAGCTGCACCTCGTCTCCCACGATCCGTCACTGACCCACCGGTTGACCCTGGCCGACGGCCGGCGGATGACTGCAGTGCAGATGCAGACCGAGTATCTGGACCACGCCCGCAAATTCGTGGCCGAGCGGGACGGCTCGGACGCCGACGCCCAGACCGCCGACGTGCTGGCGAGGTGGGAATCGACGCTGGCCGCCCTCGAGTCCGATCCCATGCAGCTGGCCGACTCCCTGGACTGGGTGGCCAAGCTGCGGCTGCTCGAGGGGTACCGGGAGCGCGACGGGCTGGATTGGTCGGACTCCCGGCTGGCTCTGGTGGATTTGCAGTACTCCGATATCCGTCCGGGCAAGGGCCTCTACAACCGGCTGGTCAGCCGGGGCGCGATGCAGACGCTGCTGGCGCCGGAGACGGTGCGCGCGGCCGTCACCGACCCCCCCGAGGACACCCGGGCCTACTTCCGGGGGGAATGCCTGCGCCGCTACGGCAACGCGGTGGCCGCCGCATCCTGGGATTCGGTGATCTTCGACGTGGGCCGCGAATCGCTGGTCCGGGTGCCCACCTTGGAACCGTTGCGGGGCAGCCGTGCGCACGTGGGCGCCCTGCTCGACCGGTGCGCCACGGCCGTCGATCTGCTCGAGGAACTGCTCGGCCCCCACTGACCCGCTCAGTGGTCCGCCCTCAGACGCGAGCTCAGCGGCCGTGAGCTCAGCTGTCCCCGTCGGGCCGGCCGGCTGCGTCGCGGCGAGCCGGTGTCCCGCCTGCCCGCGCTGACCCGACCGACTAGTGTCGCGATTAGCCCGACACGAGCAGGGAAGTGGTGGTCATGGCAACTCACGACAGCGGCGGACAGTCCCGCGCGAGTCGCTCGCGCGAGGAGACCGACGAGGTCGTCGACGCCGCGGAGACCGACGTGGCGGAGCGGCATGAGCGCCTGGGCGAGGACGTGGACGCGATCCTCGACGACATCGACGAGGTGCTGGAATCGAACTCCGAGGAGTTCGTGCGCGGCTTCGTGCAGAAGGGCGGCGAGTGAGCGGCGCACGTTCTGAACGCGGTCTGCTCGGCCTGGCAACCAGTCCGGGCGGCTCGTCGTTCCACGAGTTCTTGTCCTCCGCCGCGCCGCACCTGCTTCCGGGCCGGCCCGCCGGCGATTTCCACGTTGGCAGTGACATCGCGCCGCACGGCACCACCATCGTGGCCGCGGTCTACGCCGACGGTGTCGTGGTCGCCGGTGATCGGCGGGCCACCATGGGCAACCTCATCGCCCAGCGCGACATCGAGAAGGTGTTCGCGGCCGACGAGTACTCCCTGGTCGGCATCGCCGGGACCGCGGGTATCGCGGTCGAGATCGTGCGCCTGTTCCAGGTCGAGCTCGAGCACTACGAGAAGATCGAGGGCATGCCGTTGACCCTGGACGGCAAGGCCAACCGGATGTCGACGATGATCCGCGGCAACCTCGGCGGCGCCCTCCAAGGCCTGGCGGTGGTGCCGCTGTTCGCCGGATTCGACCGCGAGGCCGCCAGCGATCCGGCCCGGATCTACAGCTTCGACGTCACCGGCGGGCGCTACCCCGAGCAGTACTACCACTCGATCGGGTCCGGCTCGGTGTTCGCCCGGGGATCGCTCAAGAAGCTCTGGCGCCCGGGTCTGACCCGCGCGCAGGCGGTGCGCGTCGTGGTGGAGTCCCTCTTCGATGCCGCCGACGACGACTCGGCCACCGGCGGCCCCGACGTGCGCCGCCAGATCTATCCGATCGTGCGCACGGCCGGCACCGAGGGCACCGCCCGCGTCGGTGACGAGGAACTCGAATCCGTCGTGGGCGACATCATCTCCGACCGCACGGGACGGCCCGGCTCATGAGCATGCCGTTCTACGCCTCGGCCGAGCAGATCATGCGCGACCGCTCGGAGTACGCGCGCAAGGGCATCTCCCGTGGCCGCAGCGTGACCGTGCTGCGATACGCCGACGGCATTCTGTTCGTCGCCGAGAACGCCAGCTCGGCGCTGCACAAGGTCAGCGAGATCTACGACCGCATCGGCTTCGCCGCGGTCGGCAAGTACAACGAGTTCGAGAACCTGCGGGTGGCCGGGATCCGTCTGGCCGACATGCGCGGTTACTCCTACGACCGGCGCGATGTCACCGCCCGCTCGCTGGCCAACGCCTACGCGCAGACTCTGGGCGCCATCTTCACCGAGCAGCAGAAGCCGTACGAGGTCGAACTGTGCGTGGCCGAGGTCGGCGCCACCGCGGCCGACGACCAGATCTATCGGCTGACCTACGACGGCACCATCGACGACGAGCCGGAGTTCCTGGTGATGGGTGGGCAGGCCGAGGCCCTCACCGCGTCGCTGCGCCAGACCTACCGGGCCGGCCTCGACCTGCCGGCCGCCGTCGCGGTGGCGGTCCATGCCCTCGGGTCGGTCGGTGGCGTGAACGGCGGCTCCCGCACGCTGGTCGCCAGCCAGCTCGAGGTGGCCGTGCTGGACCGCAACCGGGCCCACCGCACGTTCAAGCGCATGCTGGGCGCGGCGCTGAGTGAATTGCTGCCGACGTCGGCGCTCGACGATCCAGCGGTCGAGGCGGTCCGCGCCCCGGCCGACGACGCCGTATCGGGGCCAACCGGGTCAGTCCCCTCGGCCCCGGCCCCTCCAACCCCCTCAACCCCGGCCCCGTCAGCCCCGGCCCCTTCAGCTCCCTCGGCAACGACGCCCTCGGCCCCTTCGGCACCCCCAGCGCCCGATGGCACCGGTGCCACATCGGAGCCTGAAGATGCGGACGGTACCGGCGACGTGGACGACGGTCCGCCGACCGGCGGGCAGTGACGGTCGCGGTGGAGCGGCGCATCTTCGGCATCGAGAACGAGTACGGAGTCACCTGCACCTTCCGGGGGCAGCGTCGGCTCAGCCCCGACGAGGTCGCCCGCTACCTCTTTCGCCGGGTCGTGTCGTGGGGGCGCTCGAGCAACGTCTTTCTGCGCAACGGGGCCCGGCTCTACCTCGACGTCGGCAGCCACCCCGAGTACGCCACCCCTGAGTGTGACGACCTGCTCTCCCTAGTCGCACACGACAAGGCCGGCGAGCGGATCATCGAAGGACTCCTGATCGACGCCGAATTGCGGCTGCACGATGAGGGCATCGCCGGTGACATCTACCTGTTCAAGAACAACACCGACTCGGCCGGGAACTCCTACGGCTGCCACGAGAACTACCTCGTCGGACGTACCGGGGAGTTCGGCCGCCTGGCCGACGTGCTGATTCCGTTCCTGGTCACCCGTCAGCTGATCTGCGGAGCGGGCAAGGTGCTGCAGACCCCGCGGGGGGCGGTCTACTGCCTCAGCCAGCGGGCCGAGCACATCTGGGAGGGCGTGTCCTCGGCCACCACCCGGTCCCGGCCGATCATCAACACGCGCGACGAGCCGCACGCCGACGCCGAGCGTTACCGCCGGCTGCACGTGATCGTCGGCGACTCCAACATGAACGAGTGCACGACGCTGCTCAAGGTGGGTTCGGCCGACCTCGTGCTGCGGATGATCGAGCAGGGCGCGGCCTTTCGCGACCTGGCCCTGGAGAACCCGATCCGGGCCATCCGGGAGATCTCCCACGACATCACCGGTACCAAGCAACTGAAGCTGGCGTCCGGCCGCTCCGCCTCGGCCCTGGAGATCCAGCGCGACTACCTGCACCGGGCCCAGGACTTCGCCGGACGCGGCGGCCTCTCCGCCGCTGATCGGCGGGTGCTCGAACTCTGGGAGCGCACCCTGCGCGCGGTAGAGACCGGCGACTTGGGGCTCATCGACCGCGAGATCGACTGGGCGACCAAGCTGACCCTGATCGAGCGCTACCGGGCCAAGCACGGCCTCTCGCTGTCCTCCCCGCGGGTGGCCCAGCTCGACCTGACCTACCACGACATCCGCCGCGGCCGCGGTCTCTACTACCTGCTGCAGGAGCGGGGGGCGGTCGAGCGCACGGTGCGCGACCTCGAGATCTTCGAGGCCAAGAGCGTGCCGCCGCAGAGCACCCGGGCCAAGCTGCGCGGCGACTTCATCCGCCGGGCCCAGGATCGCCGCCGGGACTTCACCGTGGACTGGGTGCACCTCAAGCTCAACGACCAGGCTCAACGCACGGTCCTGTGCAAGGACCCGTTCCGCAGCGTGGACGACCGGGTCGAGAAGCTGATCGAGTCGATGTAAGGCAAGCGGAAGGCGCGATTGAACGCCGCGCTGGTCGAGGCGCTCGAAAGGAGAGCTGCGGTCTCCTTAGCCGCGGAGCGAATCTGGTCCCTTCCGCTGGCCGGCGGCCGTCAGCGGCCGGTGAACGGAGCAGGCGGTGGGCTTCGCGCGACGGCGCCGGTGGACGACTCAGTCACACCGCGGGGTCCATGCGCCTGATGTTCGTCAAGCCCGTCCAGCCGCGTTCCTCGAGCAGCTCGAGCAGGCGCAATGCGCACGGGAAGGACTCAATGAACGCTGCGTCGAGCAGCGCGGCTAGGTCGTCGCTGACTGCCTGTTTCTCCTCCACCCCCGCGGCCTCGGCGGCGGCCGCCTCGATGAAGGCGGCTACCCGGTCCGCGAGCGAAGGCAGCCGCGGGTCGTCCGGCGCACAGTCGGCGATGTCGCCGATGTCGAGATACAGCCGGCGCAGCGGCTCGTGCTCGATTTGCGCGTGCTTGATCGCCATGAAGG
>JALZBL010000311.1 GCA_030947395.1 Actinomycetota bacterium
GTGGTCCGATACCTGCGTTGTGCCCATTCTCTTGGTCGGGGGTCACTACTTCCACCCGGCTTCTTCCCCCCGCCGGGTGACGTAGGAGTTCAGGGACATGTTCTGCGCCTTGAACGGTGCGACCGACGGCGCGGCGCGACAACAGGCGCACAGGCCGGAGACGACGGTCGTCTTGCCCGCACTGGAGCAGGTGCCGAGAATGAGCAGGGAACCCCTGGGTCACCTGCCGGCGGCGTTCTTGTCGGTGACGCCGGCGGAGTCGAACGTCGCCATCTCACGCAGGATCTTGGCCGCGGCCTGCACCAGCGGGATGGCCAGTGCCGCGCCACTGCCCTCGCCGAGCCGCAGGTCGAGATCGAGGATAGGAACGAGCCCGAGGTGCTCGAGCGCGGCACGCGCGCCGGGCTCGCTGGAACGGTGGCCCGCGACGAGGTAGCCCACGACGTCGGGGACGAAGGCGGCGGCGGCCAGCGCGGCGGCCCCGGTGATCAGCCCGTCGATCACCACCGGAATGCCGGCCGCGGCCCCGCCGACGATGAATCCGGCGAGGGCAGCGATCTCCAGACCACCCACCTCGGCGAGGACGTCGAGCGGCTCGGCGCCCGGAATCAGCCGGCCGACCGCTCGGGCGACCACCTGCGTCTTGACGGCCAGCGCCTGGTCGTCGATACCGGTGCCGCGACCGGTGACGGCCGCGGCGTCCTGGCCGGTCAGCGCGGCGATGAGCGCAGCGGCTGCAGTGGTGTTTCCGATCCCCATGTCGCCGGTGGCGAGCAGCCGCGCACCGTCGGCGACGGCCTGCGCAGCCACGTCGGAACCCACGTCGAGAGCGGCCGTCGCCTCCTCGCGCGACATCGCGGCGCCGGCGGCCAGGTTTGCCGTGCCGCGCCGGACGTTGCGCCGCATCAGGGCGGCCGCGTCGGCTGGGATGGGGGTGGCCACGCCTACGTCGACGACCAGGACCTGAGCGCCAGCATGGCGGGCGAGCACGTTGATGGCGCCCCCGCCGGCGCAGAAGTTGGCCACCATCTGCGCCGTGACCTCCTGCGGCCACCCAGTGACACCCTCGACCACCACCCCATGGTCACCGGCGAACACGCACACGGTGACCGGCTCGGGCACGGGCGGCGGGCAGCTGCGCGCGATGGCGCACAGCCGCGTGCCCAGCGTCTCGAGCTGGCCCAACGAGCCGCGTGGTTTGGTCAGCCGGTCGGTCAGCTCGGCCGCCTCGGCTCCGGCCCCGGCGCTGTCGGCGGGCACAACGGCCGCACGAGCGTCGGCGAACGATCTTGTGGTCATGGGGTTGCCTTTCGATCGCCGCCGGCGTAAGTCCCCGAGCGGGAGCTCGGAGTGGGGCGGGTCGTTTGGAGTTCGCAGTGGGCCAGCGCGTCGGCCAGCGCCGCCAGGCCGTGCCGCGTCGGGACGGCTATCCGGGTGAGCTCGGGCAGGCCGAAGCTGGTGCAGTCGCGCACCAGCACCCCGTGCGGTGCCAGCTGCTGCCGGAGTCCGCCGTGTTCGACCAGCACCCAGTTGCCGTCGGACGGCCGGACGGTCAGGCCGTGCGACATCAGCAGCGCGACCAGTTCCGTGCGCAGCGCCGCGACGGCGGCCGACCAGGCCGGCAGATCGACGGGGGCGAGCAGTTCGGGCAGCGCCGCGGCGACGAGCCCGTTCACCGACCAGGCGGGCTGGCGTCGTCGGCACCGGTCGATGACGGGCGGGTCGGCCAGGACGTAGCCGGCGCGCAGTCCCGGGCACGCGAGCAGCTTGGTCAGTGACCCCACCACCACGGCGTCGGGGTCACCGCGCGTCCAGCGGCCGGTGGCCAGCGGGTAGAAGGCCTCGTCCCAGACCGCCGCGGTCTCGGCCGGGCCGGCCAGGAGCCCGCTCGGATTATGGGGGTTTGAGCGCCATCGGGGGCCGGCGCCTCGCGGGTGCAGGGCGAACTCGGGTTCAGACACTGAACCGCCGAGCTCGGCGGCCGCCAGAGCGATGGCCTCGGCTCCGCCGTTGGTCAGCAACACCCGCTCCGGATCCACGCCCATCGTCTCGGCCAGTGCCTGCTCCGCCCCGCGCGGGTCGGGGTAGCGAGCCAGCGCGGCGAGGTGGCCCGCCACGACCGGCACCGGGTCCGGCGCTACGGGGTTGAGCGACTGGGACAGGTCGAGCAGGTCGTCCGGCTCGACTCCGAGGGCGGCCGCGACGGCCAGCCCGTCGCCCCCGTGCGCCCCGGCCGCCGGCAGCGTGGGGCGGCTCACCGCCGCCGCCGTATCGCACGGGGCCCACCAAGCGCACCGAGTACGCCGAGCCCGGCTGCCAGTGCCGTTCCCACGTCGCGGGACAGCCGCACGGCGCGCGCGATGTCGCCCGGCTCGGCCGGGCGCCCGAAGCCGAGCGGCACCCGCAGCTCCGTCCGCTCGCCGTAACGGTTGAGGCCGCCCAGGCGCAGCCCGAGCGCCGCGGCGAAGGCCGCCTCGGCCACGCCGGCGTTCGGTGAGGGGTGGCCCGGTGCCTGGGTACGCACCGAGCGGCGGACGTCACGGCACTGACCCGGACGCACCGCCATGACCAGTGCGGCGGTCAGCCGGGCGGGCACCCACGCGACCACGTCGTCCAGGCGCGCGCTCGCCCAGCCGTAGTGCTCATAGCGAGCCGAGTGGTGGCCCACCATGGAGTCCAGCGTGTTCACCGCCCGGTAGCCCAGCGCCCCAGGCGCACCGGCGAGCGCTCCCCACCAGGCCGGTGCCACCACGGCGTCGACGGTGTTCTCCGCGACCGACTCGACGACTGCCCGGGCCATCTCCGGGGCGTCGAGTCCGGCCGGGTCGCGCCCGACGAGGGTGGGCAGCAGCGACCGGGCCCGGTCGAGGTCGCCCGTCTGCAGCGCTACGCCGATCTCGTCGGCGGCGTGGGCCAGGCCGCGCCCGGCCACGGCCAGGCCGACCGCGACCGTGGTCG
>JALZBL010000312.1 GCA_030947395.1 Actinomycetota bacterium
CCCATCACCCGCGAGCCGCCGAGGCTCTCCGCCTTGGCCAGCGCGGCCTCGACGTCGGGTACCCCGATGTAGAAGGTGACATGACCGGGATAGCCCTCCGGCCCCACCCCGATGCCGCCACCGATTCCGGCGCCGTCGGCTGAAACGGTGCCGTAGTTCATCGGGTTGTCGGCGTCGATCTTCCATCCGAACAGGTCGGAGTAGAACGACCGCAGCCCGGGGCCGTCCTGACCGATGACCTCGAAGTGCACTACCTGCTGTCCCATGATGTCTCCCTTGGTGTTCTTCAGATCCGCGCGCCAGCGAGCCGGCGCTTCCAGATTGCTCAAGCCTTCGACCGTACGACTCCCGCGCGCGGAAGAACTCATCGCTGGGGTGTTTCGCCGAGCTTTGCGACATGACCGGCCCGGATGTGCGCGGGAAGGCCAGGCCAGTGCCCTCCGCCAAGTGCCCCTCCTATTACCAGGGAAGGGGGCCCGCGGCGTCGAAGTAGCCTCCGGTCGGGCCGTCGGAGCCCACCTGCGCCATGCGGACGATGATCTCGACGCCCTCCTCAACGGTCTGCGTGCCCATGCGCCCGTTGAGGTCCGTCGCGGTGTAACCGGGCTCCACCGCGTTGATCCGCATGCCCGGCAACGCCTTCGCGTACTGCACGGTGATCATGTTGACCGCGGCCTTCGACGCCGGATAGGCGACCCCCGGGTATGCGTACGCCGGCGTGCCCGGGGTTGTGACCCGGGCCATCGAGGCCAGGCCACTGCTGACGTTGACCACGACCGGGGCGGCGGACCGCCGCAGCAGCGGCAGAAACGCGTGGGTGACGCGCACCACGCCGAAGACGTTCGTCTCGAACAGCGACCGCATCATGTCGGCGGTCACCTCCGCGGCGCCGGCCACGTGGTTCCGGTCAGTGCGCACTTCAATGCCGGCGTTGTTGATCAGCACGTCCAGTCCGCCGTCGGCCTCGATGGTTTTCGCTGCGGCGGCGGCAGACGCGTCGTCGGTGACGTCGATGAGGACCATCCGCGCGCCCAGCTGCTCGGCGGCGTGCCGCCCGCGTTCGGCGTCCCGGCTGCCGACGTAGACGGTGTGGCCTGCTGCGATGAGCCGGCGGGCGGTCTCGAAGCCGAGTCCCTTGTTCGCTCCGGTGATCAGTGTTGTCGTCATGTCTCCATATTCCGTTCGGGCGGTGTGGTCAGCCGGTGCTCCCGTGTCCTGGGACTGCCGAGACCATGCCGGTCCGTGGTCTTCGGCAGCGTTGAAGCACTCATGACCACGACGCTAGGATTTAGAGCATGCTCGAAGTCAAGCAGCAGCCGGTACCCGGGCCCACTCGCTCCGGCCCCCAGGCGGGCCTGAGCATCGCCGAGGCCGCCCGCCGCACCGGGGTCAGCGCGCACACCCTGCGCTACTACGAACGCGCCGGCCTGGTCGTCACCACCGTCGACCGCACCGCCGGCGGCCGGCGCCGCTACCAGCAGCTAGACCTGGACTGGATCACCGTCTGCACCAAGCTGCGGGCCACCGGCATGCCCATCAAGACCATCCGACGCTACGCCCAACTCGTATCCGCCGGGCCCGGCAACGAGCAGGAACGACTTTCCCTCATGGAGGCCCACCGCGCTGACGTGACCGCCAAGCTCGCTGAGGTACAAGAAAACCTCAAGCTCATCGACCACAAGATCAACGTCTACCGAGGCCGGCTCGCCGCCGGCGACGCCGACCAACTATGGGCGCCCAACCTCCTAGCAGGTGCGCGCTGAGCAATCCCCTTACGGCGAGGCTCGGCCTGGCGGTCGTGGTCAGGTGAGCAGGTTGGCGAGTCGCTGGGTGAGGACCAACTGGTTCTTCGTGTCCCCTGGCCCGACGCGCTCGGGACGCGCCGGGGTTAGGCGGCGCCGGTTCGTGCTGCGGTGACCGCCACGGCGGTGAATCCCATCGTGAAGCTGCCCCCTGCCGCGTCGATTGCGGCCCCCATGCCCGTGAGCAGCTCTTCGAGCGTGCCCGGTGGGAACTGGCTGTGGCCGCCGAAGGTCGGTACCTGGTCCAGCAACTCGTCCCGGGTGTAGGGCCGCTGCCAGTCGAACTGCCACTGCTCCGGCGTGCCGAACGCGGCTACCTCCCGCATCCCGTCGACCGCCTTGGTGAGAAACGCCGAGTACGTCGCCAAGCCGCCGGACGGCCACCAGGCGAACGGCGCGTCGGGCAGCACTCGGCGGTAGACCGCGGCGAAGGCTTCCGAGAGGTCGGACGGGGGCTGGAAGACGTTCCAGAACACGGCCAGCCGACCACCGGGCCGGAGCACCGCGGCGGCCTTGGCCGCGCCAGCGACCGGGTCCACCCAGTGCCATGTCTGCCCGGCGATGACCGCGTCGAACGTCCGCCCTGCTGGGTCCCAGTCCTCGAACCTTGCTACCTCGACGTCGAGCCCGCGCTGTCGTGCGAACTCGGCCATCCTCGGGTCGACTTCGACGCCGAGGACCCGGCACCCGCCCGCTTGGAACGGTCGGGCTGCTATGCCGGTACCGCAGCCGACGTCGAGCACGTCAGGCCCGGGGCTGGCGGCGACGATCCGGTCCACCAGAGCTTGGGGATACCGGGGTCGGGTGCGGTCGTAGCGTTGCGGGTCCGAGCCGAACGACTCCGCGATCTGCCGGGCGTGGTGAGACTCGGATACGGAGAACGGCGTCGGCTCCGGCGGTAGAGTGGTCATGCGCCCACTATAAACGGGCATGCGCCCACTCATGGACGGGTTGCGCGCCAGCAAGGGACGGAGGGGCTGAACGGTGCCGACGGGAGTCGCCCTGCGCGACGCGCGCGAGCAGCTGTTCCACGCCGCAGAGCGTGTCCTGCTCCGCGCCGGGCCGAACGCGCTGACCAGCCGAGCGGTCACCACGGAAGCAGGCGTCGCCAAGGGCGTCCTGCACCGGCACTTCGCCGACTTCGACGCC
>JALZBL010000313.1 GCA_030947395.1 Actinomycetota bacterium
GGTTCAATACCGGGCGCGAGCCGGGCGTGGATGCGTCGCAGCCGGGCGCCGGCGCTCTCGGCCTGCTCGGTCGTGCCGAAGGTGACGGTCGCGACCCACTCTCCCGTCCGTTGCAACCGGCCCCACGGGTCGTCGCGGTAGCCGGAGTTGGCGTCGAAGCCGGCCATCACCAGGGGGTGCACCGCCTGCAGCAGTAGCGCCCGGAAGCCGGCGAGGGCCATCGCCGGGTCGCCGTGAATCCGCCACGTCACCGAATCCGGGCCGAAGAGCCCCCGGTCCGCGGCCGCGTCGATCGGGGTCGGTTCACTCATCCATCGAGTATGCGCAATCCGCGGCCACCGCGGTGGGCCACCCCCACGGCCAGCCGGCTCAGACGTTGAAGCCAAGCGCGCGCAGCTGCTCGCGGCCGTCGTCGGTGATCTTGTCCGGGCCCCAGGGCGGCATCCACACCCAGTTGATCGTGAAGCCGCGGGCCACCGGCCGGGGGCCGCCGGTGAGTGCGGCGGCGGTCTGGTCCTCGATCACGTCGGTCAGCGGGCAGGCGGCCGAGGTCAACGTCATGTCCAGCACCACGGACGCGTCGTCGTCGATGTGGACGTCGTAGACCAGTCCGAGGTCGACGACGTTGATGCCGAGTTCGGGGTCGACGACGTCGCGCATCGCTTCCTCGATGTCGTCGCGCGACGGCGTCTCGATCGCTAGGTCGGTCATGGCCGATCGTCCTTTCCTCGGAGGTCGCCGTGGAGGCGGCCGTGCTGCTCGGCCGCGGTCGCGTCGGCCACCGCGCCCTTCATGGCCATCCAGCCCAGCAACGCGCACTTGACCCGGGCCGGGTACTTGGCTACTCCTTCGAAGGCGACCGCGTCGTCCAGCCGCTCTGCCGCCGCCTCGTCGAGCCGGGCGTCCCCCCGCGACTGCATGAGCTGGAGGAACTCCTCCTGCAGGGCCAGGGCGTCGGTGACGCTGCGGCCGACGACCAGCTCACTCATCACCGAGGTCGAGGCCTGACTGATCGAGCAGCCCAGTCCCGCCCAGCCCAGGTCGGCCACCGTCCCGTCGGCCAGACGCAGACGCAGGGTCACCTCGTCGCCACAGGTCGGGTTCACGTGGTGCACCTCGGCGTCGAACGGCTCGATCAGGCCATGGTGCAACGGGTGCTTGTAGTGATCGAGGATGATCTCCTGGTAGAGGCTGTCGACGCTCAAGACCCGCCTCCCATCGCGCTGATCGGGCCCTGATGCATCACCGAACTCCGAACCGGCGTTGCGCGTGGCGGATTCCCGCGACCAAGGCGTCCACCTCGGCGGTAGTGGTGTACACCCCGAACGAGGCGCGGGTGGTGGCCGGCACGCCGTAGCGCACGCAGACCGGACGGGCGCAGTGGTGGCCGGCCCGGACCGCGATGCCCTGCTCGTCGAGCAGCTGGCTGACGTCGTGCGGGTGCAGATCCTCGACCACGAAGGAGATCGTGGCGCCTCGATCCACCGCGGTGGACGGGCCGATGATCCGAACGCCCGGGAGCCCGCCGATCGCGGGCAGGGCGTACTGCGTGAGTTCCTGTTCGTGCGCGGCGATCGCGTCCATGCCGAGGGCGGTGACGTAGTCGACCGCCGCGCCGAGCCCGACCGCCTCGGCGATCATCGGCGTGCCGGCCTCGAACCGGTGCGGCGGGGTGGTGAAGGTGGTTCCGTCCAGGGCGACAGTCTCGATCATCTCGCCGCCACCCAGGAACGGCGGCAGCGCGGCCAGCAGGTCGTAGCGACCCCACAGCACGCCCACCCCGCTCGGGCCGTAGAGCTTGTGCCCGGTGAACGCGACGAAGTCCGCGCCCAGTTCCTGCACGTCAACCGGGCGGTGCGGCACCGACTGCGACGCGTCCACGACGACGAGCGCACCCACCGCGTGGGCCCGGTCCACGATCCGGCGCACCGGATTGACCGTGCCCAGCGCATTGGACTGGTGCACGAAGGCGACCACCTTGGTCCGGTCGCTGATCACCTCGTCGATCTGGTCGTCGATCAGCCGGCCGTCGTCGTCGATGCCGATCCAGCGGAAGGTGGCACCGGTGCGCTGGGCCAGCAACTGCCACGGCACGATGTTCGAGTGGTGCTCCATCTCGGTGACCACGATCTCGTCGCCGGGACCCAACCGGAACGCCTCCGCGCCCGGAGTCGTCGCGGCATTGGACAGCGAGTAGGCCACCAGGTTCAGCGCCTCGGTCGAGTTCTTGGTAAACACGACTTCCTCGCGGCGCGGGGCGTTGACGAACCTCGCTACCTTGTCCCGCGCGCCCTCGAAGGCGTTGGTCGCCTCGGAACCGAGCGTGTGCACCCCGCGGGCGACGTTGGCGTAGTGGTTGGCGTAGAACTCGGTCATGGCGTCGAGCACGACCTGCGGCTTCTGGGCGCTGTTGGCGCTGTCGAGGTAGACCAACGGGTGCCCGTTCACCTCGCGCTGCAGGATCGGGAAGTCCTTGCGGACGCTCTCTACGTCCAAGCTCATGTGCGGCCGCCTCGGCCCGCGACCGCAACGGTCGTCGCGTCTTCCACGGCCGCTGCTTCGGCTACGCCGTAGCGGGCGTAGCCCTCGGACTCGAGCCGGTCGGCCAGATCCTTGCCGCCGGACTCCACGATCCGTCCGTCGAAGAAGACGTGCACGAAGTCGGGCTCGATGTAGCGCAGGATCCGCGTGTAGTGGGTGATGAGCAGCGTGCCAACCCCGGCGGCCCGGCTGCGGTTGACGCCCTCGCTAACCACGCGCAGGGCGTCCACGTCGAGGCCGGAGTCGGTCTCGTCCAGGATGGCGATCTTCGGCTTGAGCAGGGCCATCTGCAGGATCTCGTGGCGCTTCTTCTCCCCGCCCGAGAAGCCCTCGTTGACCGAGCGCTCGGCGAACGCCTTGTCCATGTCGAGGGCGCTCATCTCGGAGTTGACCTCCTTGATCCAGGTG
>JALZBL010000314.1 GCA_030947395.1 Actinomycetota bacterium
GTGCGGGCGGCTGCGCTGGCCGAAGGCTCCGGCGGCGCGGCGCGCGGGTGCGCCGACTGGCTGCTGCTGGAGGTCGGTTCCGCGGTCACCGCAGCGGCCACCGTGGGGGGCGTGCTGCAGCGCGGGGCCAGCGGGGCCGCCGGTGAGGCCGGACACGTGCCGATCTACCCGTTCGGCGAACTGTGCCCGTGCGGTCAGCGCGGGTGCCTCGAGGCCTACGCCTCCGTCGTGGCGATCGAGGGGCGATACCGGCGCGTGAGCGGCCGGCAACTGGATGCCGCCGCCATCATCGAGCGGGTCGGGCGCGATCCGCTGGCCGACGAGGTGTGGGGTCAGGCGGCGGCCGCGCTGGGGGTGGCGTTGGCGGGGTACACGATGCTCATCGATCCGCAGGTGATCGTGCTGGCCGGCCCACTGGCCGAGGCGAGCGAGGTGAACGATCTGGTCCTCGCCTCGGTCCGGGAGGAAATGCGGTCACGCCTGCTATGGCGGGACGTGCCGCAGCTAGTCACCGCCCTTCTCGGCGACGAGGCGCCCATGCGCGGGGCGACGGTCCTCGGCTGGGGGAGCGCCTGATCCTTCCGAGCGAGCGATCCCGTTGCCCCGCGCGAGCCGTGCTGCCCGGATCCCGACGAGATCGCCTCGTCTCGGCTGCGCTTCAGGTGAGCGTCGGCTCGGACGGATGCTTTTCGCGCCCCGGTGGCGGCGTGCCGACAATCGCCCGCCAGGCCCCGGCCGTACCCTTCGTCGCCACCAGCTTGCGCAGCGCGACACCGACGCCAGAGATCACCGCCCAGGTGATCGCGTCCCGCCAGCTGGTCTCGGCCCTTTTGGGGTCGCGCGGCGGGTGGTCGGGTCGAGCCGCCGTCCAGGCGTGCTCGACCAGCCGGCTGATCGCGCGGCCGACGGGGATGGCGACGAGGATCGACAGGATCCGATAGAGCAGCTTGCTCAGGAGAGTCCACACGGCTCAGAGCATGACCGATTTCCGGTCCGGATGCATGCGGCCGAACCGGCGGCGCGGGTTCGTCACCTTTGTGGGTACCTCGGCGGTCCGGCGGCCAGCCGCGTTGGGGCACATCGGCGGCGACGCCGGCCGCCCTTAGGGTGACCGGGTGGTGGTGCCTGCGGGCTCGGGTTGGCCGGGCGACCCCGCGACGGCCGGTACCGCGGTGGCCGGCACCGCCGCTGACGTCGAACGGCTGGCCGGCGGGGCGCGGAGTCTGGCCGTGCTCGACGCCCGCGTCTCGGTGTGCCGGGCCTGCCCGCGTCTGGTCGCCTGGCGCGAGGAGGTGGCGACGGTCAAGCGGCGCGCCTTCGCCGACGAGACGTACTGGGGACGCCCGGCTCCTGGCTTCGGCGCCCACCATCCGGAGATCTTGATAATCGGTCTGGCCCCGGCGGCTCACGGCGCCAACCGGACCGGACGGATGTTCACCGGTGACCGCTCCGGTGATTGGCTGTTCGCCGGGCTGTACCGCGCCGGTTTGGCCAGCCGCCCGGTATCGGTGCACGCCGGGGACGGACTGCGCCTGGACCGGGTCCGCATCGTGGCCGCGGTCCGGTGCGCGCCGCCGGCCAACCGGCCCACCCCCGCCGAACGTGACACCTGCGCGCCCTGGTTGGTGCGCGAACTGCGTCTGACGTGGCCGACGGTGCGCTCGGTGGTAGTGCTCGGTGGCTTCGGGTGGGCCGCGCTGTGGCCGGCCCTGCGTCCGGCAGGGGTGGCCTCGCCGCCGCGCGTCCCGCCGTTCGGTCACGGCACCGAGGTCGGTCTCCCCGACGGCCGCGTGGTGCTGGGGTGTTACCACGTCAGCCAGCAGAACACCTTCACCGGACGGCTCACCGAGGCCATGCTCGACGCGGTGCTCGATCGCGGGCGGATCCTCGCCGACGCCGCTTCACCATGATTGGATCGCGTCACCGTGATTGGATGAGCCCGGGCGCGGCCCCAACTCTCGGCACAGCCGGGTTGGCGTTCGCCAGCTCGCTGCCGCGACCGACCCGACCGACCGATGAGGAGATCTGATGGTCGAGGACCAGAAGCAGGTCAACCGCCGCGCCCTGACTCACGTGCCGCGCACGCGCGGCGCGGTGAGCGGATTGCTGATCGTGCTGCTCGGTGCGTGGGGCGCCCTCGTGCCGTTCTTCGGGCCCGGCATCAACTACGGCTATACGCCGGACCAGTCCTGGAAGTGGACGGCCGCGCGGGGCTGGCTGGAGGTGCTGCCGGGCGCGGTGGCCGTCGTCGGTGGTCTGTTGCTGTTGTTGAGCGACCGGCGGATCCGCTCCAGCCTGGGCGGGTGGCTGGCCGTGGCCGCCGGCGCCTGGTTCGTCGGCGGTCTCACCGTGGCGCCGCTGGTGAACCTGGATTCGGTCGGCTCGCCGCTCGGGTCCGGGGAACGCCGGCGGGCCCTCGAGACGCTCGGACTGTTCTATGCGGTGGGCGCCCTGCTGATCTTCCTGGGCGCGCTGTCCATCGGGCGGTTGTCGGTACGCAGCCTGCGGGACGTGCACGCGGCCCAGCGCGAGATCGAGCAAGAACGCGAACGTGAACAGGCCGAGCGCGCCCGGGTGGAGGAGTCGATCCGAGCCGAGGACGAACGTCGCCAGGCCGACGACGCCGCCCGGCGCGAAGCGGAGAACGAGCGGGTGCGTACCGAAGATCAAGCGCCCGCCGGGACCTACGCCGCCGGTGGTGCCCGCTCCACGGGTGACCCCGGTGATGGCACCTCCGCGGCCACGACCCGGCTCGAGCGGGGCGACGACCGTCCGACGACCACCTTTCCGGCCGGGTCGGGACCTGGCACCTTCCCGGTGGCTCCTCCGGCCGCGCCGGGCGGCACCGGGGGAGAACCCCCGCGGCGGGACCCGGGGAACTTAGGCTGACGCCCTACCGGGCCGGGCGGTGAACGGCAACGGGGTCGCCTCGCTCGGCGATGCC
>JALZBL010000315.1 GCA_030947395.1 Actinomycetota bacterium
CGGGTAATGGCGGGTCGACGTGCGGTGGGTGGCTCAGGTCGAGGGCATCGAGTTCGGCCCGCGAGACCAGCTCCACCACCAGGTGCGGGTTTGGCATCGTCACGGCCACGCAGGGATGGGCGGCGGCCAGGCCGGCGACCCGGACCGAAGGTCGGGCGCTCGGCCAGCCCGGCAGACCGAGCACGACGGTGATCCGTCCGTCGGGTTCGACGGTGGTAGGCAGGGCGCCGGCGCGCGTGCCGATGACCGCGGTGGTGCCGGTGATCATCCCCGACTGGAACAGGTAGCGGACGAAGACCCGCAGGCCGTTGCCGCACATCTCGGCGATCGAACCGTCAGCGTTGCGGTAGTCCATGAAGAACTCGGTGCCCGGTGCGACGGTTGTACCGCCCACGAGCCGCTCGGTCCGCACGACCCGCAGCACGCCGTCACCGCCGACGCCGGCGCGCCGGTCGCACAGCGCGCGCACCAGTCTGGGGTTGAGGTCCACGGTGCCGTCCAGATCGACCACCAGGACGAAGTCGTTCTCGGTGCCGTGGCCCTTGACCACCGTCAGCCCGGCCGAGCCGCCACCACCCGCCGCACTCACTCCCCCAGCGTAGGCGGCACCAGCGTGAGCATCGTGCTCACCAGCTCCGGGTCGGTGGCCGCGAGCCAGCGCACCCGCGGGTCACGCCGGAACCAGCTGCGCTGACGGCGCACGAAGCGACGGGTGCCGCGCTGCGTCGCCGCCACTGCGTCCTCCAGCGGGCCGACCAGCCGGCCCTCGTCGTCCAGGACGGCCAGCAGTTGGGCGTAACCGAGCGCCTTGCCCGCGGTCGGGCTCGCTCGCAGGCCGAGAGGCAGCAGGCCGCGAACCTCCCGAAGCAGCCCGGCGGCCATCATTGCCTCGACCCGCTGATCGATGCGGGCATCGAGGTCGTCGCGGTCCAAACCGATCTGCACCGCCGGGTACACCGACGCGAAAGGGGGCATCCGGGCGCGGAACGGGCCGCCGGTGAGTTCGATGACTTCCAGCGCCCGCACGATGCGACGGCCATTGCCGGGCAGGATGGCCGCGGCGGCGGCCGGGTCCGTTCCCGCCAGCCGAGCGTGCATGGCCGGCGACCCCACGGTGTCCAGCTCACGTTGCAGGCGGGCGCGGATTGGCGGCGATTCACCCGGAAAGTCGAGCTGGTCCAGGGCTGCCCGCACGTACAGGCCACTGCCGCCGACGAGAACCGCGATGGTGTCGGCGCGGCGCAGCCGATCGATGCATTCGCGGGCCAGCCGCTGGTACTCGGCAACGGCGGCCGAGCGGCTGATCGACCACACGTCGAGCAGGTGGTGCGGGACAGCCCCACGCTGGTCGGGCGGCACCTTCGCCGTGCCGACATCGAGACCGACGTAGAGCTGCATCGAATCGGCATTGACGATCTCGGCCGGACGCCCGGCGGCAATGAGCCGGCGGGCCAGCCCGATGGCGGCGCCGGACTTGCCCGTGGCCGTCGGGCCGATGACGGCGACCACCGGCGGACCGGTGCCGCGCTCGGCGGTCGGCCGGCTGGCGGCCCTGGCAGTCATCCGCGCGGCGGCTGACGCACGGGAATCAGGGCGGGCGGGTGGGGACAGAACGCGACGCCGACGATCACGCCGGAAAGGCTATCCGGCAGCGCCACGGGTCCTCGATGTCGTGTCTAATGGGCGGCTATGGCTTCGGAGTGGGGACGAATCGACGACGACGGAACCGTCTACGTTCGCACGCCCGACGGCGAGCGGGTCGTGGGCTCGTGGCAGGCCGGCGATCCCGAGGCCGGGTTGGCCTACTACGAGCGTCGTTACGACGACCTGGCCACCGAGGTGACGCTGCTGGAAAGGCGCCTGGCCTCCGGGGCGGGCGACGCCAAGTCGACGTGGGGACAGGCGGGCGCCCTACAGGATTCGCTGGCCGACGCGTCGGTGATCGGTGACCTGGGCGCACTGGCTGAGCGCCTGGGCACCCTGCGGGCCGCCGCCGAGGCCAAGCTGGCCGAGCAGCTGCTGGCCCGCGACGAGGCCCGAGCGAGCGCCATCGTCGCCAAGGAAGCTCTCGTGGCCGAGGCGGAGCGGATCGCCGCGGCGGATGCGCAGTGGAAGGCGTCGGGTGATCGATTACGCGCCATCGTCGAGGAGTGGAAGCAGATCAAGGGCGTCGACCGCCGGACCGACACCACGCTGTGGAAGCGCTTCGCGGCCGCCCGCGACGAGTTCGGCCGCCGCCGCGGCCAGCACTTCGCCGGGCTCGACGCCGAGCGAACCGCGGCCCGAGCGGCCAAGGAAGACCTCATCGCGCGGGCCGAGCGGTTGTCGGCCTCCAGCGACTGGCGCGAAACCGGCGCGGCGATGAAACAGCTGATGACGCAATGGAAGGCCGCTCCGCGCGCGGGCAAGTCCGAGGAGGACGCGCTGTGGACCCGCTTCCGCGCGGCCCAGGACGCGTTCTTCGCGCACCGCTCGGCCGTCTTTGCCGAGCGTGACGCCGGCGAGGCCGAGAACCAGAAGGCCAAGGAGGCAATAATCGCCGAAGCCGAGGCGATCGACGTCAGCGACCCGCGCCGGGCCCAGCAGGCGCTGCGCCAGCTCGGCGAGCGCTTCGATGCCGTAGGGCACGTCCCGCGCGAGGCCGTGCGCCGCCTCGACGAACGGATGCGGGCGGCCGAGCAGCGGATCCGCCAGGCGGCCGAGGGTCAGCAGCGGGAGACCTCCACCCAGACCAACCCGTTCCTGGTGGCGATGCTGGAGAGGTTGGCCGAAGCCGAGGCCAAGCTGGAGCGCGCACACAAGTCCGGCGACGCCGAGCGGATCGCCCGAGCCCAGAGTGAAGTCGAGCAGCGCCGATCCTTGCTGCCGTCCTAAGCCGGTAAAGCCTCAGTCCGGGCGGACGCCGAGGGTGAGTGGTACCGCTCGGGCGACGGGCGCC
>JALZBL010000054.1 GCA_030947395.1 Actinomycetota bacterium
GACGCGAAACCGTGCCATCGAGCGCGTTCACCACCCAGACCGAGCCGGCCCCGAAGGCGATGCCCGTGGGCCCTGTCCCGACGGTGGCCGTCGCGGTGACTGCGTCCGTCGCCGGGTCGACCTGTACGACGCCGCGCGTCGCCTCGTCGGTGACCCAGACCGACCCACCGCCGACCGCGACGCCGCGGCCCACCGCATTCGTTCGGATCGTCGCCGAGACGTCACCGGTCTGCGCATCGATGCGAGTCAGCGTGCGATCCTCGGAGTTGGTCACCCACACCGAGCCGAACCCGTAGGCGACCGCGACCGGTCCGGCCCCGACCAGGATGGTGCGCACCACGGCGTTGGTCTGGGGGCTGATCCAGGACACCGTGGCGTCGTCGTGGTTGGCGACCCAAACGCCACTGTCCCCCGCCGCGACACCGCTCGGGCTGGAGCCGACATCGATCGTCTGCACGACGGTGTGTGATCGCGGGTCTATGCGGGCGACGGTTCCGGCAGTGGTGTCGACGGCCCAGACGGCCTCGGTCCACACGGCGATCGAAGTCGGCTTGCCGTTGAGCGCTACTTCGTTGCTGACCCGCGTCCCCTGCGCGTCGATGAAGCCGACCGAGTCGGCGGATAGCGCCGCGGCGGGCGAGCTCGGGCCGGCGCCCGACAGCAGGGCCACCACGGCGCCGGCGACCAGCGCTACCACGACGGCACCGGTGAGCCATCGACGATTGCGGACGGTCCGTCGGTGTGTCGGGCGGACGGCCGGCTCGAGGTCGAGCGCCGGGTCGTGCGTGAGAATTGCGGCCTCGAGCCGCTGCAGCGACTCACCGGGGTCGATGCCCAGGTCGGCAACGAGGGTCGTCCGGGCATCCTGGTAGGCGGCCAGCGCAGCAGCTTGGCGACCCGCGCGGTACAGGGCGAGCATGAGCAGCCGGCGCAGGTTCTCCTGCAGCGGGTGCTCGCGGACGAGTGCCTGCAGCTCGGCCACCGACTCAGCGGCCCGACCGAGGGCCAGCTGGGCCTCCAGACGCTGCGCGAGCGCGAGCAGGCGCAGCTCCTCGAGCCGGCTGATCTCGTGCGCCGCGAATTCGTCGAAGCGGAAGTCGGCAAGCGGCGGGCCCCTCCACAACTCGAGTCCGGCCCGCAAAACGGCTTCCGCGCCGCTCGCATCGCCACCGGCGAGCAGGTCGACGCCGCGCGCAAGCAGTTGTTCGAACCGCGCCGCGTCGACCGCGCCCGGTTCGACGCTCAGCCGATAGCCCCCAGGGCAGGTCTCGACGGCGCCGTCGCCGATGGCTTTGCGCAGCTGGGAGACGTAGACCTGCACGACCTTGACCGCGGTTGGCGGCGCGTCGCCGGCCCACAGCCGGTCGATCAGGGTCTCGGTCTGCACGAACTCGCCACGGTGCAGCACGAGCACAGCCAGCAACCGGCGCTGCTTCGGAGCGCTGACCGCGACCTCGTGCCCGTCGCGCCGGACGACCAGTTGGCCGAGGATATCGACTTCCATGCGAACGCCCCCTGAGCAGAGGTTTACCAGTTCTATACCGGTCCTGCACCCGTGCTATGGCGCTTGGTCGTCTCCTGCCCGGAGTGCCGGCCCAACCGGCGACCGGCCTACCGAAAGAGGATCATCATGAAGATCAAGCTTTGGCTGTGCGCCTCACTCGTCGGCGTGATCGCCGCCGGCAGTGGTGTTGCCGCCGAGGTACAGGCAACCCCGAGCACGGCGAGCTCAACTGTCCTGGCCCAGGCGACGTTCCCATCGGTTCACATCCGTGCCCACAACCGGACGGTCGCCGGCAAGCGCTGGAAGGTGATACTGCGGACGCGGGGCCTCACCGATGGCTACGTTGTCGACAACAAGTTCCAGCCCGGCCAGAGCACCGGCTGGCACTCGCACCCAGGTCCCAGTCTGATCTTCGTCGTCTCGGGATCCGTAACGAACTATGAGAGCGACGCACCGCGATGCGCGGGCGTGACCTACCCAGCGGGCAGCTCGTTCACCGACGCCGGCGGCACGGACGTCCACATGCTGCGCGACAACGGCACCGTCCCGGCCGAGACGATCGCGGTCCAGTTCATCCCCAACGGACTGGCCCGGCGTATCGACAAGCCGGTGCCGCACGGCTGTCCCGCCTAGTACCGCTGGCAGCCTGCTCTTCGGATCGGTCAGGGTGGTGCTGCGCTGAGGTCAGGCGCCGACCTGCAGCTCCACGTCGGTCCCGGTGGCTCCCCTCTCGGGACCGACGTGCATGGTCGAGATCCATCTCAATCGGTCCCCCGTTTCGGCGCGGTTGGCGGGCCGATAGTGAGCGCCGCGTGGAGGAGGGCCTGAGCGGACCAGCGCATGAGGTCGATTGCCTCGGACCGGGAGAGTCCGCCGACGTCGGTGAGCCAGGCGAGCGCTTCGATGCCGGTGCTGCTGCGGATCGCGAGAACCAGGTTGCGCAGTCCAGGGCCGGTCAATTGATCACGGACGGGTTCAAGCGCTTCGGTGATCCAGCCGATCGCCCGCCCCTGACGCAACGGCAGTCGCGACCGCTCGCCCGGTTCGAGCTCGAGCGACAGGCGCAGCATCGTTCGCTGCTGGGCTTCGGTCTCAACGATCAAGTCCGTGAACGCTTCGACGACCGCGGCCAGGCGTGCCGCCGGCTCGTCGGGCGGCAATTCCCCCAGCAGTGTTAGTGCGCCGGTTTCCGGGTGAGCGGCGATGAGAAGCGCCCTCTGGTTCGGGAAATACCGATAGGCGGTTGTCCGCGAGACCGACGCGGCGGCCGCGGCCAGCTCGACGGTGGGGGTGACCCCGCGGGACACCAGCTCACGGGCCGCACCGATTAGCGCCGTTCGGGTTCGGCTCTTCTGGGCGGTTCGACCCCCAACCTGATAGGGCGTTGACATATCCGCAATGGTACGTCAGTCTCATGATGGTACCGATGTCCCACGAACATCTCCGAAGGAGGGTCAGATGAGCGCCGCGACGGCATCACCTGCTCCGCTCGTGCGAGCCGCAAACGACGGCATTCGCCGCTGGTTTTTCGGCGGGGGGGTGCACACCTGGATGGTTCGCGCCGACGAGACGAACGGAGCGTTCCTGCTATTCGAGGACGAGATGGATCGGGGCAAGCTCACGCCGTTGCACACGCACCCTGACTCCGAGGAGACGATGTATGTGTTGGACGGCGAGATTCTGATGCACATGGACGGTCAGGAGCACCGGATGAGCGCCGGCGACGTTGCGGTGGCCCCCCGTGGCCTGCCGCACGCATTCATGGTTACCTCCGAGATGGCCCGGATGTTGTTCCTGCACACCCCGGGCTCCTGTGAGGCGTTCTACTGGAACGCCAGCCAACCGGTCAGCGGAGACGACGCGGCGTCCGGGCCGGTAGATTTCGACCGGGTTCGCGCCTCGGCCCTGCGACACGGCGGTATCGACATCATCGGGCCGCCACCGTTCGCCCAACGGTGAACCGGCGATCGATCACCTCACGACGCCGACCCCGCGACGCCGACTCCGCGACGCGACGGACCGTTGACCGACGGGCCCTCTCGAGGCGCGCCATTGCCGGTCAGTGGTCCGCAGACCAGGCGCCGGACGGCGGCCGCGTCGTCGAGTTCGATCGCCGCCTCCGCTAGCGAGGTGCACCAGTCCAGGTCGAGGGCACGGACTCGAGCCTTGACGGCGGGAACTGAGTGAGCCGACACGCTCAGTTCGCGCACTCCGAGTCCGAGTAGGACGGGAATTGCGGTGTGGTCGGCCGCTGCCTCTCCGCACACCGCTACTGGCACTCGGCCCTGCGCGGCGGCGTGGCAGATGTGCCGAATCAGATGGAGCAGACCCGGGTCCAGGGGGTCGGACAAGGCTGCGACTTCGGCGTTGCCCCGCTCGGCCGCCATCGTGTATTGAGTGAGGTCGTTCGTGCCGATGCTGACGAAGTCGATGTGCGGGAGGAAGGTCGCGATCTTCAGCGCGGCGGCCGGCACCTCGACCATCATCCCGACGCGTAGCCCTAGGGGGCGGCCGGCGGGGCCGGCCGCTTCCTCGAGCACCCGGCGGGCGTCGCGGACCTCGCTGACGGTACTGACCATCGGAAACATCACGCTGACGGGAGCTTGTCTGGCCACCTGGCAGATGGCGGCGAGCTGCTCGAGTAGGAGGTCACGTCGGTCGAGCGAGAGTCGGATTCCGCGCTGCCCGAGGAACGGGTTCTGCTCCGTGGGCATCGGCAGGTAGGTCAGCGGTTTGTCGCCGCCGACGTCCAGGGTGCGCAGCGTGGTCCGTCGGCCGCCCAACGCGGCCACGATGGCGAGGTACTCCGCGACCTGCTCGTCCCGGTCAGGTGCGTGGTCGCGGTCGAGGAACAGGAACTCGGTGCGAACCAGCCCGGCACTGTCTGCTCCGCCATCGGCGGCCGCCCGCGCATCCGCCCGCGAACCGACGTTGGCGGCGACCTCGATCCGCGTCCCGTCAACTGTGCTCGCCGGTTCTCCCGCGGCGGCCCGGTGTCTCGACTCTTCGGCGGCCAGCTCGGTCGCCCGCTGTCGAAAGCGAATCAATGTCGCCGGCGGTGGGTCGGTGACGAGCTCACCCGTCGCGCCGTCAATGGCGACAGTTGTTCCCTCGGCCAGGTCGAGAACGCCTGATCCGGCGGCAACTATTGCCGGGATGCCCCGAGAGCGGGCGAGGATCGCGGCATGCGAGCTCGGGCTGCCGCCGGCGAGCACGATTCCCTGCACGGCGTCGCGGTCGAGTTCGGCGGCCTGCGCCGGTGTGAGTTCGCTGGCGACGAGGATCCCGGGCCCGGCCATCGTGACTGCCGCCGCGCCGGTGAGCGCGGTGAGTATCTGCGTCGCCACCGCTCGGACGTCCTCCGCGCGGGCCCTCAGGTAGGGGTCGGGCAGCTCCGACCATTGCTTCTCGACGACCGCCAAGGCGCCCATCCAGGCCGAGACCGCATCGGCTCCGGAGGTGAGCCGGGCCTTGACGTCGGCGAGCACCTCTTCGTCGCCGAGCAACATCAGGTGGGCGTCGAATATTCGAGCCTCTTGTGGCCCGACTTCGCGCGCGACCGCTCGCAGCCTCTCGATCTCACGCCGCACCTCGGCCATCGCCTCGACGACCCGGCGCCACTCAGCCTCCGGGCTCACCGGCCGCAGCTGATCGACGGGTTTGGGCGCGACCGCGAGCTTCCTTGCCGGGCCGATGCCGATGCCGGGCGACGCCGGCAACGGTCCGGTCGGCGGCATCGGTGCCGGGAGCTGCAGCTCAGCGAGTGGCTCAGCGAGTGGCTCAGCGAGTGGCTCGGCGAGTGGCTCGTCGAAGTGCCGAATCGCCAGCGCCAACAGGTGATCCACTGCCTCCCGCGCTTGTCGGCCCGAGGCCACGACCTGAACCCGGTGGCCGGACAACGCGGCGAGGGTGGCGACTCGGCTGAGGCTGCCCGCCGGCACCGGCCCTGCGCCGGTAGTCAGATTGCGTAGCTGCACCTGGGCGTCGAGGCCCCGCACTTCACTGACCAGGCGCGCCGCCGGACGGGCGTGCAAGCCGTGACGGTTCCAGACGGTGAACCCGCCAACGACATCGGTGTTTGCCTCTCCCACCGGCCGCGCGGGCGGCGACGGCAGTTCTGGCGCGATGAGATGGGCGGCCTTACCCATCAGGGCGTTGTGCGCCTCGGCGGCGACCTCTCTGCGGCCGGCGCCGGCGGCGGCGGCAACGGCCGCGACGACCAATCCCTCGACGAGCGGAGCGGCAGACAAGATGACGCGCTCACGCACCTCAGGGTCTTCGAGGAGGTCGAGGGCGAGTTCGGAACTGAGGACCGCACTGCCGAGGTCCATCAGCACGACGACACCCGCAGGACCGTCGACCTCCTCGATGGCCGCTTTGATCTGCACCGCGTCGGTGCCCAGCGTGACCTCGTCCAGCCCGCCGGCCACGGCGATGCGGACGGGACGGTCGTGCAGCATCTCGGCGGCAAGGGCCACGGCGGCATCAGCCAGCGCGCGACTGTGCGAGACGATCACGAGACCCACGAGACTCATAACGGCGCCCGGATGGCCGCGGCCATCAGCAGCGCGACCGTGGTGGCCCCGGGGTCTTGGTGCCCCACGCTGCGCTCGCCGAGGTAGCTGGCTCGGCCCTTGCGAGCGAGCATCGGCGTGGTCGCGTCGCGGCCACTCTCGGCCGCGGCCAAGGCCAGGTTCAGCGCCTCGGCCTTCGGTGCCTCGGCGCCGGCAGCAGCTTCGAGGGCACCGACCGCCGGGGCGAGTGCGTCGTACATGGTCTTGTCGCCGGCTTCGGCTTTGCCTCGAGCGACGACGCCATCGAGCCCCGCCCGCAGCGCGGCCGCGAGCTGGTTGAGGGAGATCTCCGCTGTGTCTCCCAGCGACGCACCGATCCTGAGGAACAAGGTGCCGAACAATGGACCGCTTGCCCCACCAACCGTGGAGACCAGCGTCATGCCGACCTGGTTGAACAGGGCCGAGGCGGTGGCCGGTGCGGCTTCATCGAGCGCCGCCACCGCCGCGCGCAAGCCGCGATCCATGTTCGCGCCGTGGTCACCGTCGCCGATCGCGGCATCGAGGTCGGTCAGGCTGTCCTTGTTGTCGGCGACCAGGCCGGCGAAGGACCGCACCCACCGGTCCAGGGCCGCGGTCGACACCGCCTCATCCATCGATCAGATGCCCCATCTCAGCGCGGGAGTTCGCACCGGAGCATCCCAGAGCGACAGCAGCTCGTCATCGACCTTGAGCAGGGTGACCGAGGTGCCGGCCATGTCGAGGGAGGTGATGTAGGAACCGACCAGCGAGCGGGCCACCTGCACCCGGTGAGCGGAAAGGATGCGGTTCACCTCGTTGTACATGACGTAGAGCTCCAGCAACGGGGTGCCGCCGAGCCCGTTGACGAACGCGATCACCCGGTCGCCGGCGGCGAACGGCAGATCGGCCAGCACCGGCTCGACCAGCATCTCGGCAATCTCGCGGGCGGTAGCCAGCTGGACGCGTTGGCGCCCAGGCTCGCCGTGGATGCCGACGCCCAGCTCCATCTCGTCCGCACCGATCTCGAAGGTCGGCTTACCCGCCGAGGGCACGGTGCACGAGGTGAGGGCCAGGCCCATGCTGCGCCCGTTGGCGTTGACCTGGCGGGCGACGTGGGCCACCTGCTCCAGCGGTCGGTCCTGTTCGGCCGCCGCGCCGGCGATCTTCTCCAGTAGGACGGTGATTCCGACCCCGCGTCGGCCCGCGGTCCAGGTGCTGTCCTGCACGGCGACGTCGTCGTCGGTGACCACGGAGATGACCTGGGCGCCGCTGTCCGCGCCGGCCAGCTCGGCGGCCATCTCGAAGTTCATGACATCACCGGTGTAGTTCTTGACGACGTGCAGGACGCCGGCGCCGCCGTCGACCAGTTTGGTTGCCGCGAGCATCTGATCGGGAACCGGCGAGGTGAAGACCTCCCCCGCGCACGCCGCGTCCAGCATGCCCAACCCCACGAACCCGCCGTGCAGTGGCTCGTGCCCGGAGCCGCCGCCGGAAATGATCCCCACCTTGCCACGGCGCGGCGCGTCGCCCCGATAGATGATCTTGTGCTGATGGTCGACATTGAGGTCCGGATGCGCGGCTTCGACCCCCATCAGGGATTCGGCGACCACGTCCTGCGGATCGTTGATGAGTTTCTTCACAGTGATCGTCTCCTCATTGGTCGATTGTTCCGCTCAGGCGTTGACGCTGTGCTGCGGTGCCGTCTCGGGGTCGGCGAGATCAATTCCCGCAGTCGTCGCTCGGTCGGCCGGCGTGGACGCGAGCAGGCCGTAGACAAGCGCCGCGGCGACACCGGCGAGCAGTTCGGCCGCGAGGTAGACCGGGATCTGGTGCCACAGCACGCCGCCGTGGGCGATCTGCTGGACGAGCATCGGGCCGAAGGTGCGGGCCGGATTTATCGACGCTCCGGTGGCGGGGGCCACCGGGATGATCACCGCGAAGACGACAAGTCCGATGGCGACGCCGGCAAATCC
>JALZBL010000316.1 GCA_030947395.1 Actinomycetota bacterium
CCCTTGAGCAGGTCGCGGTAGGTCCGCCCGAATCCGGAGGACCCGCCGTAGTTGACGTCGACGACGGCGAACCCGCGGCTGGTCCAGTACTGCAACCCGATCGAAAGCGAGGGCACTGCTGCCCCCGTTGGGCCGCCGTGGATCACCACGAGCAGCGGGGGCAGTTCGCCGTCCGGACCGCTGCGGCCAGGGCTGGCAGGCGGGTAGAACAACGCATGCGCCGTCCGCGGGTTCCCGTCGCGATCGACTGAGGGGAACGACACAGACTCGGGCACCGACACGTAACCGGTGTCGATGCCCAGCTCTCGCGGAGGGCGGAGGACCTCGACCACTGGGCCATCGGGTCGGACTCGGTACACCGCTGGTTCGGCGGTCGGGGTACCTGCGACGACGACGACGTGGTCCGGGCCTGCCGCCCGAACCGCTGCTACGGCGGAGAAAGGCCAGTCGAGGTCGGTGACAGCGCCGTCCATACCGCGCACGGCCAGCCCGTCGTAGCCCTCGCGCCAGCGGGCGAACACGATTCGGCCGTCAGCGAGTAGGGCGTAGCGGGCCGAACCGAGCCGAAAGCCCGGCACCCCGATCTCGGCGTCGACCTCGATGACGGGCTCGACCCCATCGCGGGACGTCCAACGGTAGAGGTTCCACCACCCGGTGCGGTCGGACAGGAACAGCAACACACCGTCGGGTTGCCAGCGCGGCTCGGCCACCGACTCGCCCGGCCCACCCGCGACAACGGTGTCTGTATTGGTCGCGAGATCGCGCACAGTAAGCACAGTGTCATCCCAAGGCATCGACGGGTGGTCCCAGCTGACCCAGGCCAGCCGGGTCCCGGCCGGGCCCAGTCGAGGAGAGGACACGAAGTCAGGGCCGCTGACCAGCAGCTCCGGTGGCCCGTCGCCCTCTATGCGGACGATCTCGTTGCGCACGTCGAGCGCGCCGCGGCCGCTCGGCGGGTGCCGTTCGCGCACCGCGACGAGCACCCCGCCGGGCCCGGCGTCACCGTCGGAGTAGCGGTCCCCGCGCGGGACCGCGGGCACCGGCGTGACTACAACCGGCGCGGCGCCGGAATCGAGACGGTAAAGCCTCTGGTCGGCCCAGTTCGTAAACCACACGACACCGTCCCGTACCCACCACGCCGCACCGCCGTACTCGTGCACCGCGGTCCGGGCGTCCATCCCCTCGGGTAACAGATCAGTGGTGATGCCGTCGAAGCTGTGCCGGACGAGCTGGGTACGGCCGCCCTCGGCCGGGCGACCCTCCGACCAGTAGATGTCGCCGGAGTCGAACCGGACCTCGGACAACCGCACCGCGGAGGCCACGACGAGCTCGGACGTGATGGGGGTGGGCCAGGATCCGAACGGCTGCGTGCACCTCACAGATCTACGCTAGCGGTGCGCTCACGCACCCAGGAACATCGTCCGCGGCAGGGTGCATGACGCATCTACCGCCTGCCCGAATAGGTCATCCACCACGCAACGGTGCCGCGACAGCGCCCACGGATGAATTGCGGTTACCACTCCACGCATGGCCCCTCAAGCCATCGCACTCACATCGGCAATACAGGGCGGTCGGCGTCAGGTGACAGAGACGACATAGGGAGCGAGGACATAGTCGGGGTGCTGTCGGCCCTGCCCGTCACTTCGAGTCGAGCACGAATACCGGGATCTGTCTGTCGGTCTTCTTCTGGTACTCGGCGTAGGGCGGGTATGCCGCCACGGCCCGCTCCCACCACTCGGCCCGCTCAGCGCCCTCGACCTCGCGCGCGACGTAGTCCTTGGTCACGGTCCCGTCCTGCAGCGGGAACTCGGGGTAGGCCTTGATGTTGTGGTACCAGGTCGGGTGCTCTGGGGCGCCGCCCTTGGACGCGACGACGGCGTACCTGCCGTCGTGCTCCACCCGCATGACCGGGGTGTAGCGCAGCTTGCCGGTCTTCGCGCCGCACAGCGTCAGCAGCACGATCGGCGACCCGAGCACCTCGATGCCTTCTGTGGTCCCGGTCTCAAGGATCTTGCTCGTCTGGGCCTGCACCCAATCCGTGGGGCTGAGTTCTACGGTCTCGTCTGCCACGTCCACGATCAACACGCCGCGCGCCACGGTCATTCCCGTCAGACGGTTCGTGCGAGGGCTGTTGAACCCGCGCTCGGCGGCAAAAGAGGACGTTACGGCAGGTGACGCGCTTGCATGACGATGCGCTGGCTTCCATCTGTTGACGCCACCCAAGGGGATCCGTGTCGGCGCGTGCGTGGTCACCGGTTGCAGCCGATGACGTTCGGCCACCATGGGCTGCGCTCGGCCCACACTAAGATCGAACCGGCCGCCCCAAGGCTCATCCCAGCTGGGCAGCCTGCTCGGCGAGGTGTACCGGTGCATAAAGCGGCACTACACGGCGATAGCCGTGCCGACCTGGAGGATGCTGGTATCACCGTGCAGGGAGCCGGCGAAGGTCAACGCGGACGGGTTGACCCCGAACGGCACCAACTGATGGTGTTCGGTTGCCTCGATGTCATCGAATCCGTGCAGGCGGCGGGCCGCGGCTGCTACTGAGCCCGCTGCCGTGGCTGAGCCGCCATCAGGGCGAAGGGGTTGCCCTCGGAGTCACGGCAGATCGCCCATGGTGGTCGTGGATGAATGACCGAGCCGCCCAACTCCTCCACTCGGCGTAATGCCGCCGGCAGGTCGGGCACGGAAAAGTAGGGCAGCGAGAAGCGGTCCCCGGGCCCTGGGCCGCGGCGGTGAACTCCAAGTTCGGTGTGGCCTGAATGCGTCTGCCAGCCGGCACCCTCGCCGGGCTGGCGTTGCTGGAGGTCAAGGCCCAGCACGCCGACCCAAAAGCGAAGGGCCTGTTCGGGGTCATCGGCAGGAAACTCCACCAGGGCGACCGGGTGCTGCGCCACCGCGTCAAGACTCATACCCGCAGGGTAGTGGC
>JALZBL010000055.1 GCA_030947395.1 Actinomycetota bacterium
CGCTGGCTCAGATGGGTGAGCCCGAGGCCTTGGCCTTGGCGTACCGGTGGTTGACGTCGGACCAGTTGACCAGCGCCCAGAGCTGGCTGACGTAGTCCGGTCGCACGTTCTTGTACTGCAGGTAGTAGGCGTGCTCCCAGGCGTCGAACACGAGCAACGGCGTGGTGCCCTGCCCGACGTTGCCGTGGTGGTCGTAGACCTGCTCGATGATGAGGCGATCACCCAGCGGCTCGTAGCCGAGCACGCCCCAGCCCGAGCCCTGCACGCCGGTGGTGGCCGTGCTCAGCCGCTTCTTGAACGCGTCGAACGAGCCGAAGTATTCGGTGATCGCGTCGCCGAGCACCCCGTCGGGTTGATCGCCACCCTCCGGGGAGAGGTTCTTCCAGAAGATCGAGTGGAGCACGTGCCCGGAAAGGTTGAAGGCCAGCGTCTTCTCCAAGCCGACCGTGGCGGTGGGCGACGCGGCGTCACCGGCTTCGGCTAGCTGGTCCAGGGTGTCGTTGGCGCCCTTGACGTAGGCGGCGTGGTGCTTCGAGTGGTGCAGCTCGAGGATCTCGCCGCTCATCGCCGGCTGCAACGCGCCGTAGTCGTAGTCCAGATCAGGCAGGGTGTACACAGCCATGCAACGCTCCTTGCTCACGGTTCGGGGGATCACCAAGGGACCAACCCGACGCTAGCCCCCGCCGCGCGGACCGTCGAGGACAGGTGGTCCTCACCTCGACGGCCCGCACCAATGGCGCCGAATGGTCGCCGACCTCAGTCGCGGGGGACGTCTCCGCGCCACGCGCCGGTGGCCGAGCCGCGGTCTTCGATGAACTCCTTGAACCGGTCCAGGTCGGCGTTGACCTGACGGTCGTCGACGCCGACCAGCGCGCCGGCCTTCTCGACCAGGCCCTCGGGCTGCCAGTCCAACTGCACGGTCACCCGGGTCTTGCGGTCGTCGAGGCGGTGGAAGGTGACGACGCCGGCGTGGGTGGTTCCGTCGGTCGACTTCCAGGCGACCCGCTCCTCGGGGTGCTGCTCGGTGACAACGGTGTCGAACTCACGCTCCACGCCGGCGATCTTGGTCTTCCAATGGGTGTGGGTCTCGTCGGTCTGGGTGATCGACTCGACTCCGCCCATGAACTTCGGGAACGACTCGAACTGCGTCCACTGGTTGTAGACGGTGGTGATGGGGACGTCGACGTCAATCGACTTGGTGACGCTGGCCATGCAGAACTCCGATCGGGGAGAGGTGGTCCGGGCGGCCACGATGGTGACGGCGTGAGACCACCAGCGGGCCGGGCAGAGGGCCGAGCGGCGTCGGTTTGAACCGGAGGTCGGCCGAGGCGAGTGAAAATCGCGCCTCACCTCGAATGTACGCGTCGGCCGTCGGCGTCCTCAGCCGGTGTCGGCCAGGCCGCGCCAGACCCGCTCCTGGTCGGCGTCCACGATCGACGGCGAGCGCGGCAGCCACAGCAGCTTCATGCCGGCCTCGAGCGGCGTGCGGTCGCCCTTTCGGTTGTTGCAGGCACCGCAGCACGCGGCCAGGTTGTCCCAGGTGTCCGGTCCGCCCCGGCTGCGGGGGACGATGTGGTCGATCGTCTCACCGCGCCCGGCGCAGTACACGCAGGTGCGGCGGTCGCGCAGCAGGACCTTGGCCCGCGTCGCCGCCTCGCCCCGCGGGGTGGCCGAGTACGGCACGTGGACGTAGTGGCGCAACCGCACGATCGTCGGCAGTGGAACCGTGAGGTGCTGGGAGCGGATCACCCGGCTCGCGTGCGCCTCGTGCACATCCGCGGCGTCGGTGACCACCAGCACGATCGCCCGCTGCCAGGCGATGCGGGTCATGACCTGGTAGGAGGCATTGATCAACAACACGTCGTCCATGCGCCTCCTCCCTCGCAGCCACCGCTGCCGGGCAGTCTAGGAACTGCCGGTGCCCGTTGTCAGCGCTACCACGCGGGTCAGCGAGATCGGACCCAACCGCTCAGATCTCACCGACGACCACCCCCGGCAACGCTTCCTCCACCCGCACGACCGTGGCCGTGGGCGTGTCGTCACCGGCCTCGGCCTTCCACTGGTCGACCAGCGTGTTGCGGAAGGCCTGAGCGGCGTCGAAGGCGTCGAAGGGACCGACCGCCCGCGGCGCCGAGAAGACGGGGCCGGTCGGTCCGGTCAGCACGACGACGAACATCAGGCCCGCTCGACGGGGCTCTGGTCATCGTCCGCCCGCATCGCGCGCATCGTGCTCGCAGCGGCGTTCGTGATCATGGTCGTGGTCGTGGTCGTCATCGTCCTCCTCGTCATCGTCTTCCTCGTCACTGTCGTCGTGGTCAGGTCGTCATGGTCAGGTCGTCGCGGTCAAGTCGTCGCGGTCAGGTCGTCGTGATCTCCCGACGCGGACAGTGCATCAGGATCCGAGCCGGCGATCGGGGAGACTGACAACCTATGACATCCCGGGATCGGATCGACGCACGCTCGCGGGTGCGCGTCGGGATCTCCGGATGGACCTACGCACCGTGGCGCGGGGATTTCTATCCGCCCGGCCTGGCCCACCGACTCGAGCTGTCCTACGCCGCCGCGCGCCTGAACTCGATCGAGATCAACGGGTCCTTCTACGCGTTGCAGCGCCCGACCAACTACCTGTCCTGGGCGGCCCAGACGCCGGACGATTTCGTGTTCACCGTGAAGGGCGGGCGCTTCATCACCCACATGAAGCGCCTGCGCGACACCGAGGCCACGTTGGCGAACTTCTTCGGCTCTGGCGTGCTGGCCCTCGGGCCCAAGCTGGGCGCGGTGCTGTGGCAGTTGCCGCCGACCCTGCCGTTCGAGGAAGCGCTGCTGCGGGACTTCCTCGCCGCCCTGCCCCGCACGACCGCGGCGGCGGCACGGCTGGCCGCTGGGCACGACGAGCGCATCCGCGACCGGGCGTGGACGACCACCGACGCCGATCGACCGCTACGCCACGCCCTCGAGGTCCGCCACGACAGCTTCCGCCACCCGCGATTCGCCGAGCTACTGCGCGCGGAACAGGTGGGCCTGGTGGTTGCCGACACCGCCGGGAAGTGGCCGCAGCTGTTCGACGTGACCTCCGACTTCGTCTACGTGCGGCTGCACGGCGCCGAGGAGCTGTACACCAGCGGCTACGACGCCACCGCGCTCGAGGTCTGGGGCGCCCGGGTGCTGGGTTGGCGCGACGCCGGGCTCGACGTGTTCGTCTACTTCGACAACGACGTGAAGGTGCGGGCCCCCTACGACGCCATGGCGCTGGCCGCCCGGCTCGGGCTGCGCCCGGACGGTTCGTCGTGAGCGGGACGCCGCCGGCCGGCGCGGGTTCTCGATCGACGTGATCATCTCTTGTCCACCTGCTGGCCCACGGCGAAGCCGAGTCGCCCGGCTACGGCGTCGGCATGCCGCCGGTGACGGTCAGGGTGTCGCCGTTGACGTAGCTCGACTCCGGTGAAGCCAGGAAGACGTAGGGCGGGGCCAGCTCGGCCGGCTGGCCCGGACGGCCCATCGGGGACGACTCGCCGAACGTCTCCACCTTCTCCGGCGGCTGTCCGCCACCGGGCTGCAACGGGGTCCACACCGGTCCGGGCGCGACCACGTTCACGCGGATGCCCCGGCTGGCCACCTGCTGGGCCAGGGATTTGCTGAATACGTTGATCGCAGCCTTGGTGGTCGCGTAATCCACCAGGATCGGCGACGGCTTGTAGGACTCCACCGAGGAGGTGTTGATGATGCAGCTGCCGGCGGGCCTGTGTTCCAGCTCCTCCTGGCACAACCAGAACATCGCGTAGATGTTCGTCTTCATCGTCGCGTCGAACTGCTCGGAGCTGAGGTCGACGATCTGCTCCACGTACTGCTGCTTGCCGGCCACGTTGACCAGCAGGTCGATGCCGCCCAGTTCCTCGACCGCGGCGGCGATCAGCCCCCGGCAGTATGCCTCGTCACTCACGTCACCCGGGCGGGTGACCGCCTTGCGCCCCGGCCTGCTCGACGAGCGCCACCACCTCCTTGGCGTCGGCCTCCTCCTGGGGGAGGTAGGACAACACGATGTCGGCGCCTTCGCGGGCGAAGGCAATGGCCACCGCCCGCCCGATGCCGCTGTCCGCGCCGGTGATCACCGCCTTGCGGCCGGTGAGCCGGCCGGTGCCCCGGTAGATCTGCTCACCGTGGTCGGGCTTGGGGTCCATGTCCCGGGCCAGTCCGGGGCCCGGCTGCTGTTGCGGTGCGAACTTCGGCTTCGGGTACTGCTGGCTCGGATCTTGCATCGTGAACGGATCGCTCATGGTCAGACCTCCTGGCAGGAAGGGGCGGACGGGGCCGACCTGGCCGACGGGATGCGCGACGAGTGCCTCGGCCTCAGGGCTGGACCGACACCACCCGCACCGTGGCTGGCCGGCCGCCGGCCCGGCTGAACGTGATCTCCGCGCCGGCGCGGGCGCCGAGCAGGGCTTGACCGAGCGGGCTGTCCGGCGTGATGACCTGGTCGGTGTCCGCGGCGAGGTGCAGGTTGTCGACCACGAAAGATTCCACGGTCTCGTCGGGCGGAAAGGCCAGCCGGATCCCGCGACCGAGCTGCACGACCGCGTCGGCCCGGTCGTCCCCCGCGGCGGTGCCGGCCGAGCTCTGCAGTCGCAGCCACGTCTGCGCGATCTGTTCGTCGAGGATCTCCAGCCGGATGGCCGCGTCGATGCTCCCCGTGCGGTCGACCGCGTCGCCGCTCGACGCCGGCAAAGCGCTCTCGGCGGCGGCCTCCTCGCGCATGCGCTCCAGCTCGGCCAGCCGGGCCAACGCCAGTTCCCGGGCCGGGTCGGGAAGGGCGGAGACCGGAACGTAGGAGGAGGTGTCGCTGCTGGTGCTTGCCGGCGCGCGCGACGAAGACGACGTTTGCATGGTTACTCCTGGTACACGTAGCCGGTGCCGGGAGATCTCCCGTACCAGCGTGGTCGCGGCTCCGAATCGAACCAGGACGGCTACGGTACCTCGGCCCTGCGACTGCTCGTCGCTCGGATCTGGCCCCGCGCGTCGGTCGGTCGCCGGGCGCCTGCGCGAGGGGCACCCCGGCCAGTGCCATCCTTGCCCCGAGCGGCTGACCGCACTCGCCGAAAAGGATCACCGTGCCCAGACTCAGACCACGCGAGGACGAGTTCTACACCTTGTTCGCCCAGGCCGGAGCCAACATCGCTGACGCGGCCGGCGTGCTCGCCGAGCTGACCGTGCCCGGCGCGGATCGCCGCTCCGTCGCGGCGCGCATGCGCGAATTCGAGCATCGCGGTGATTCGATAACCCATTCCATCCTGCGGCTGCTCAACAAGAGCTTCGTCACCCGTTCGACCGCGAGGACATCTACGGACTCGCCGGGAGCCTGGACGACGTCGTCGATGCCCTCGACGAGGCCACGGACTTCGTCGAACTGGCGCACGTCGGCGACCTTCCGGATGCGGTCCTCGAACAGATCCAGCTGATCGGCCTCGGCGCGCGCGCCACCGCGGAGGCGACCGGGCGCCTACGCACGCTCGACGAGCTGAAGCCCTACTGGATCCAGGTCAACGAGCTGGAGAACGAGGCCGACCGGGTCTACCGCGACCTGTTGTCGCGCCTGTTCAGCGGGGAGTTCGAGGTCATGCGGCTGCTGAAGCGGCCACCAGCATTTCCACCCACGCCTTGACCCCGCGGGTCGCGCTGGCCATGGCCGCGATCATGAACGTCCTGGGCGCCCTCGTCTCGACCAAGGTCGCGGCCACCGTGGGTTCCGGCATCATCGCCGCTCCGAACGGCAGGGATGGACTGGCCATCGTCCTCGCCGGGTTGCTCGGCGCCATCACCTGGAACCTGCTCACCTGGTGGTTCGGTCTGCCCTCGTCGTCCTCGCACGCGCTGATCGGTGGCCTGATCGGCGCCGCCCTCGCCGGTTCGGAGGGGGTGAAATGGCATGGCGTGTTCGGCAAAGTGGTGGTGCCGATGGTGGTCTCGCCGCTGATCGGGCTGGGGCTCGGCTACCTCTTCATGCTGGCGATCCTCTGGGCGTTCCGCCGGGCCGACGCCGGCCGGGCCCCATCGCGGGTTCCGGTGGGCCCAGCGGGTGAGCGCGGCCGGCATGGCGTTCGGGCACGGCACCCAGGACGCCCAGAAGACGATGGGCGTCATTGCCCTGACCCTCGTCGTGTCGGGCCACCTGCGCCGCAACGACGGCATCCCGTTGTGGGTAATCCTCGCGGCGGCAGCGGCGATCTCGGCGGGTACGTACTCCGGCGGCTGGCGCATCATGCGCACGGTCGGGAGACGGATCTACCCCCTGGACTCGGCCAGCGGCTTCGCGGCGCAGACCGTCGCGACCACGGTCATGCTCAGCTCGGCCCAGTTGGGCCTGCCCGTGTCGACGACGCACGTCATCAGCACTTCGATCACGGGCGTCGGCGCGACCCGGCGGCTGTCGGCGGTGCGGTGGCGCGTGGCCGGGCGCATCGTCCGGGCCTGGTTGCTCACGATTCCGGCCGCGGCCGCCGTGGCCGCGCTGGTCTACGCGGTCATCCGCCCCGCGGTGACCTGAGCACCGCCCGGGCGCCACGACCGGGAGGCCCGACCTCGGACTGCACGACCGTGGCTCTCGATCGCCGCTCAGCGGCAGCGGCTACACCGCGGCGTTGATTTCGGTGGCGGCGGGCGCGGTGACGGTGGTCGCTGTGGTGGTGGCGGTGGCCGCAGACAGCTCGCTGAGCCGGGCCGGGCGGTCCTGCAGGCGCAGCACGCAGCACTTCGGGCCGCCGCCCGCCTTGCCGAACTCCTCGAATTCGATGGGATGGACGCGATAGCCGCGGGCGAGCAGGTCGCCGCGCAGCCGGCCGGTCGATGCCGTGATGACGACGTCGGTGCCGTCGCTGATCATGTTGAGTCCGAGTACTGCCGCATCGGCTTCCTCGGCGAGGACCGCCGTAGGGAACCGGGCCGCCAGCAGCCGGTTGCTGCGCTCGTCGAATGCCCCCGGGTAGTACGCGACGGTGGTCTCGTCGAGGACGGCCAGCGCGGTGTCCAGGTGGTAGAAGCGCTCGTCGACCAGGGTCAACTCGGCGACTGGAATGCCGAAGTAGCGCTCGACCTCGGCGGTGGCGGCGAGGTCGGAGCGGAAGCCGTGGCCGGCCAGGATGAGGTCACCGACCAGCAGGAAATCTCCTTCGCCCTCGTTCAGGTGCTCGGGTCGCCCGACCGGGTCGTAGCCCAACTCGCCCAATGCGGCCGCGAAGTACCCGGACTCGGCCGAGCGCTGCGCGAACCGGAACTTCGGGGCCAGCGCCTGTCCACCGATCGCGATCCCGCCGTTGGCTGCGAAGACCAGATCCGGCAGCTGCGGCTGGGGGTGCATCTGCTCGACGGTGTGGCCCAGCCCGACCAGAGTGCTGACCAGCGCCTGCCACTGGGCCGCGGCCCGCTCCAGATCCACCGGAACCCCGGGATGCATCCAAGGATTGATGGCGTAGGCGACGTCGAAGTAGGTGGGCGGGCACATCAGGAAGCGTTGCCCGGGCGACGACGGGGGTTGCCGCGGCAGCCCGGTGGACGCGATCGGGTGACGCACGGGCAAGTGGGACTCCTCAGCGGTGCGACACCTGCCCGACGAGCGTCGGCAGGTCCGGTGGGTTGGCCTCGGCGCCGGCTCGAACGCTACGCCGGGATCCTCCCGCCGGACGGCGGCGCGACGGGTTGGGTACGGTTGCGCATCAGCCGGCCGGCCGCCGCAGAGGAGTTCCCACCTGCGTTACACCGATCGCGGCGCGCCGGCCTGAGCGGTCGGGTCGAGGGCCAGCGCGCACGCGGTGAGGACGTCCTCGACCGAGATCGAGATCAGGACCGGGTCGGGCCGCTCCTCGAGCGGGTCCCCGCGATACTCGGGGGGGGCCGGCCACAGCACCCGATGGCGCGGCTCGGGCGGCGGTCCCCATTGCGCCGGCGGTACGGGACCGAACAGCACCACCGACGGCGTGCGGTACGCCGAGGCCACGTGGGCG
>JALZBL010000317.1 GCA_030947395.1 Actinomycetota bacterium
TTGCCCACCGTGATCTCCTGGGCCTGGGTCAGCCGCTCACCGCCCGGCTGCTCGATCGGTGGGATCTGCGGACCTTCGGGCAGACCAAGGGTGGTGCGCGCGAGCTTGGCCGCCTGTAGCCCCTCCAGGGCGGCCCGGCGAGCCGACGCCCACTGCTCGACCGTGGTCGCGGAGGCGATCAACGACCCGGCCGCGGTGAACCGTTCCGAGGCGTCGGCCATCGCCTGCCGGGCGGTGACGTCGTCCTTGGCGTCGATCGTGTTCACCTCGCTGGCCAACCGGTCGTAGTAGGGGATGACGTTGTCGCGGGCCACCTGCAGCGCCCGCTTCTGCTTGCGCCGCTTGTTGTAGACGTAGTAGCCACCGCCGAGGGCGACCAGGCCGCCGAGGCCGGCCACCCACGGCCACGCGCTGCTGCCCGAGTTGGCCGAGGACGAGGACGCGCTGGCGCCGGTGTTCCCGCGGCCCCCGTTCGAGCAGTCCGACGTGCCCTTCTTGGGCCCGGCCACGACCCGCTGGGCGAACTCGACCAACGTGTCCGTGTACTGACCGTCGCGCAACTCGGTTGAGTGCGCCTTGGTGACCGTCTTCAGCAGTGAGCTCGGGTACCCGTTGCAGACGAAGTTGGAGTCGGCGTCGAAGTTGTTCTCGCTGAAGACGGCCAGTACGGCTTGCCCGGACAGCTGCGGTTCTATGGTGTTGCCCGCGGCGTTGAGGTCCTGGCCGCCGGGAAAGATCGCCACCTTGACCCGGCCTCCGCCGGCCGAGTTCACCTTGCTCTCATCGACGTTGATCTGCTTTCCGCCGATCCGCGCATCTGGAGCCAGGTAGACCGCGGACGTCCGCAGCTTGGCGGTGGCGTCGGCGACCGGGTCGGCCGAGGCCGGCAGCGAGGTGATCGCCACGAACACCGGAACGGCCACCATTATCGATCCGACCAGCCACCTGCGGCGCATGCTCATGGTGGCCACGGTAGTGCCGTCGACCCCCCTGCCGGGTGCCCGTGCCGGCTCAGGCCACCAGCAGGCGCTCGCGCACCGGTTCGACGAGCGCCGCGAACTGCTCGGGGGCGGTAGTGCAGGCGGCGATCCGGGTTGTCTTGTTGGTGCCGTGGTAGTCCGAGGAGCCGGTGCGCACGAGGCCCAACGCGGCGGCCACGCCGGCCAGATGGTCGCGGGCCGCCGGGTCGTGATCGGGGTGGTCGACCTCGAGACCGCGCAGTCCGGCCGCCGCCATCTCGGCGATTCCGTCGTCGCCGACGTGCCGGCCGCGCCTCAGCGGGTGGGCGAACACGCAGATCCCGCCGGACGCGCGCACCATGGCGATCGCGTCCAGCACCGGGATGTCGGCCTTCGGCACGTAGTACGGCGAATTGGACCCCACCGGCCCGGCGAACGCGGCGTCCACACTGGCCATGTAACCGGCTTGCACCAGCGCCCGGGCCAGATGGGGGCGCCCGACCGTGCCGCCGGCGGCGAGCGCCTCGACGGTGGGCCAGTCGATCGGCAGGCCGCTCCGCCGCATCCGCTCGACCATGACCCGGGCCCGCGACACCCGGTCGAGGCAGAGCTCGTCCAGGGCACGCGTCAGCGGCGACCCCGCGTCGTCGAACAGGTAGGCCAGCAGGTGCAACGGGACCCGTTCGGTCTCACCCCGTCGGTACACGCACGAGATCTCGGCGCCGGGCACCAGCGTCATGCCCGGCGGCAATGCCCGCGCGGCCGCCGCCCATCCGGCGGTGCTGTCGTGGTCGGTCAGGGCCAGCGTGTCGACGCCCGCCCGGTTGGCCGCGGCTACCAGTTCGGCCGGAGTGTCGGTGCCGTCCGAGGCGGTGGAGTGGGTATGCAGGTCGATCGACACCGCTCCACCCTACGAGCCGCGGGGCACCCCTCCCGCCGCCGCAGTGGCGCCCCGAGCGCTTGGCGTCACGGCACGTCGGGCAGCCGGAGCGTGTCGGCCGAACCCGCGGACGGTGGCAGGAGGTCGTCGTCGTACCCGGCCGGATAGCCGGGCTCACGCCGGCGAACCATGCGATGGGGGCCGAACAGCTCGTTCGACAACTGCGCGTAGAGCCGGCCGGGATCACGGATGTAATCGATACGGCTCAGCGCCTGGTCCTGCCCGGCCGACTCCATGATGAAGGTCCCGTAGCCGAGCAGGCGCCCCAAGGGGGACCGCTCGTAGGTCAGGTCGGTCACCTTGACCAGCGGCATGACGGCGACGCGCTTGTACAGCAGGCCGCTGACCAGCAGCACCCGCTTGTCGGTGAGGGCGAACTCCTCGCGGTACCACTCGAGCACGAACCAGGCCAGCCACAGGAAGGAGAACAGGAAGAAGAACGAGCCGACCAGGGCGATGTAGGCGCTGCCGTTGCGGCTCAGGATCCACAACCAGGCCACCCACGCCACCGCGACCGCCGCGCCCTGCGGCAGGAGCACGGCCCAGTGCCGGCGCACCGTGGCCACGCTGCGCTCGCTCGGCAGCAGGTACCGGTCGAGTTCGGACACGTCAGAGCCGGATCATCGGCGTTGGAAATGGGTCATCGGCGTCGGGAGGTCGGCGCCTACAGGTCCCGGATGAACTGCGAGATCTGGTTGAACGCGTGCTGGACCCCGTTCCCGAGCGAACGGCCCATGGCGGCTGCGTCGGCGGGCGAGGAGATGATGAAGAAGACGATGAAGACCCCAACGACAATCCAGAAGATCCTCTTGCCGTTCATCGCCTCTCCTCTGCTCGCCGGTGCTCATGCGGGTCCGAGCTTGTTGCTACCGCATCCGACTTCAAGCGTGGCAGAGGCGCGCCGCCGGGCGCGGTTCGCCCGGACCTGGCCCCGGGAGCAGAATGTGCAGGCGATGTCCGCCATTCCGAAGGTGCCGATCCCGGACGGGCTCCGAGCCCGCCCGCGGCAGC
>JALZBL010000318.1 GCA_030947395.1 Actinomycetota bacterium
TGCCCACCCAGGCCGCCCGCCTGGCCTGGCTCGGCGAGCACCTAGGCGAACTGCCCGGTTCGGGCATCATCTACTGCCTCACCGTCGCCGCCACCGAGGACGTCACCGACTTCCTGCGGGGGTGCGGGTACGAGGTCGCGGCCTACTCCGGACGCACCGAGCAGACCGAGCGGTTGGCCGCCGAGGACGACCTGCTCGGCAACCGGGTGAAGGCCCTCGTGGCGACGTCGGCCCTCGGCATGGGCTTCGACAAGCCTGACCTCGGCTGGGTGGTCAACCTCGGCGCGCCACCGTCGCCGATCGCCTACTACCAGCAGGTCGGGCGCGCCGGTCGCGCGACCGCCCGGGCCACGGTGGTGCTCCTGCCCGGCCGCGAGGACCGCGACGTGTGGACGTATTTCGGATCGTTGGCCTTCCCACCGGAACGCGACGTGCGTCGTACCCTTTCGGTCCTGGCCGACACCGACCGGCCACTCTCGACGGCCGCGCTCGAGACGCACGTCGAGCTGCGCCGCACCCGCCTGGAGCAAATGCTCAAGGTCCTCGACGTCGATGGCGCAGTGCAGCGGGTGGCGGGCGGATGGCGCGCGACCGGTGCGTCCTGGGCCTACGACGCCGAGCGTTACGCCCGGGTGAGCGCGGCGCGCGGGCGCGAGCAGCAGTTGATGCTCGACTACATCGCCACGTCGGGCTGCCGGATGCAGTTCTTGCGGGCCGCCCTCGACGATCCCGGCGCCGCAGGGTGCGGGCGCTGCGACAACTGTGGTGGCATCCAGGTGAGCCTGGCCGCGCCCGACTCCGCGGTCGCGGTGGCCGAGGAACGGTTGCACCGTCCCGGCGTGACCGTCGAGACCCGACGACTGTGGCCGAGCGGCCTGACCGAGCCCGGCCTTCGCGGCAAGATCGGGCCCGCGGACCAGGCCGAGCCGGGACGGGCCATCGCCCGGCTCACCGACCTCGGCTGGGGCGGCGCGCTGCGGGAGCTGTTCGCGCCCGGCGCGCTCGACCAGGAGATCCCGGTCCCGTTGCGCCATGCTCTCGCCGAGGTGGTCCGCTCGTGGTCGTGGACTGCACCGCCGGAGGTCATCGTCGGCATCGCCTCACTGAGCCGTCCGGTCCTCACCGCCCACCTGGCGCAGGGGATGTCGCGGATCCTCACCCGGCCGGTGGTCGGTCGCCTCGACATCGTCACCGACGTCCGGCCGGGGGAGGGTGCGCTGAACTCCGCCCACCGCGTGCGGGCGGTCATTGACCGGTTCCGCCTGTCCGATCCCTCAGCAATTGCCGGCCGCAGCGTCCTGCTGGTCGACGATCGGACCGATACCGGATGGACTCTGACCGTCGCCGCCCGGCTACTGCGGCGAGCCGGCGCGACGGCCGTCCACCCGCTGGTTCTGGCCGCTACGGCGTGACGGTTGGCAACCGGTCTGTCGGCAACGGGCCAAGTCTGGCTTCACCGCACGTCGCCGGGTAGCCAGCCGCCACCGGCCCGGCTCACCCCTTTGGGTGCTTGGCGCCCGGCAACTTTCCCGGCAGAGTGACCGCCGTGACTGACGGTCTGGCCGTGCTGGCCGCGTGGCTGATGTTCGCCGCGTTGTTGGTGGCGCTGGCCGTCGTGGTCCTGCGCGGCGGAGAGCAGTGAGCCGCCGGTCGGTAGTGGCGCTGCTCGCCGCCCTGCTGGTTACGGCCCTCAGTGCTTGCGTCGGGCCGGCCCGCACGACCGCGCAGTACGAGGGCAAGGCCACGCGCACCGCGAACGACGCGCAGTCGAATCTGGCCACCGCGCTGCTCGCGGTCCGCACGAGTCAGCGCGACCGGCTGCTCGGGCGCTCCCTGCACGTCGTGCTGTCGGAGTCTGAGGACGCCTACGACTCGATCCAGACGACGTTCGACTCGATCCAGCCACCCGAGACGGCCCGCGCCGACGCCCTGCGCAGCCAGCTCGACGCGATCCTGAGCGATGGCGCAGATTCGCTGTCCCAGCTGCGCATCGCCGCGCGCAGGTCCGACCAGCCCACCCTGCTCAAGACCGCGGCTGCCCTGCCGGGCGTCATCGACCGGCTGAAGAAGTTCGTCGCGGAAGTGACCGGGTGAAGCGCCTGCTTGCCGTGGCGCTCGGCGTGCTCACCGCGATCGGCGGCTTCGTCGACATCGGTGATCTCGTCACCAACGCCCTGGTCGGGGCCCGCTTCGGGCTGTCGCTGGCCTGGGCCACGTTGGTCGGGGTGCTCGGGATCTGCCTTTACGCCGAGATGTCAGGGCGGGTCGCGGCGGTGACCGGGCGCGGCACGTTCGACCTGGTCCGCGAACGCCTCGGCCCGCGAGCCGGGCTGGCCAATCTGATCGCGTCGTTCCTCGTCACCGCGCTCACGTTCACGGCCGAGATCGGCGGCATCGCGCTGTCGCTGCAGCTGGTCAGCGACGTCAACTACCTGCTGTGGGTGCCTTTGATCGGGCTGCTGATCTGGTTGATCATCTGGCGGCTGAACTTTTCGGTGTTGGAGAACTTCTTTGGCCTGCTGGGCCTGGCGTTGATCGTGTTCGCGGTGGCGGTATGGCAGCTGCACCCATCGTTCGCGCACCTGGCCCACCAGGTGATCGACCCGGCCAAGCCGTCCAGCGAGGGCTGGCTGACGTACTTCTACTACGCGATCGCGCTGTTCGGCGCGGCAATGACGCCGTACGAGGTCTTCTTCTTCTCCTCCGGTGGCGTCGAGGAGGGTTGGAGCCGCAAGGACATCATCACCGAGCGGATCAACGTCTTCGTCGGCTTCCCCCTGGGTGGCGTGCTGTCCCTTTCCATCGCCGCGGTGAGCACGCTCGTCTTCATGCCGCGCGGTATCACCGTCGACACGTTGGGCCAGGTCGGCCTGCCGGTGGCCGTGGCCCTCGGCAAGATGGGCCTGGCTC
>JALZBL010000056.1 GCA_030947395.1 Actinomycetota bacterium
CCGACCCGCGGACCGAGGCCATGGTGAACCGGGCGATCTCGGCCCGGGCCGCCGCGGCGTCGCGAAGCCCGAGCCGCACGTCCATCTCGTCGGCCAGCGAGTTCAGCACCCGAGCGTCGCTCAGGGCACCGGTGCTGGTGAACGTCGCGTCGAACGGTCGGCGGCGGCCTTCCCAGGTGACGTACCGGCCATTCTTCTCGGCCGGGGGCGCCACCGGCAGGACGACGTCGGCCCGCTCGGTGACCGCGGAGCGCCGCAACTCCAGGCTGACCAGGAAGCCGACCTCGTCCAGCGCGGCAAGGGTCGCCGCGGGATCGGCGTGATCATCGGGATCCACGCCCCCGACCAGCAGGGCGGACAGCGTGCCGGCCGAGGCCGCGGCCAGCATGGCGTCGCCGCTGCGACCGGGCGCGGTGGGCACGCGCGCGTCCCACAACCGCTCGACCTCCGCCCGGGCGGCATCCTCGCTGACCGGACGCGCGCCGGGCAGGAGCGTGGGCAGCGCGCCGGCATCGATCGCCCCCCGCTCCCCGGCTCGACGAGGTACCCAGGCCAGCCGCGCGCCACTGCGCCGGGCCAGCGCCGTGGCCGCGGTGAGACCGCCGGCCACGGCCCCTAGGCGCTCCCCGGTGAGGATCAGGGCACCGGGCTCGCCCAGCCGCCTCAGTAGCGAGCTCTCCAAGCGGTCAAGGGCGGCGGCCTCATTGCCCGGCACGGTCTGCAGCAGGGTGCCGCCCAGTTTTTCCAGGCCGCGGCTGGCGGTGGCGGCGATCGAGTACACCGCCGTCCGGCCGAGCCGGGTCGACTTGCGCAGCCGGAGGAACACGATCGGCGACTCCTCCTCGGGCTCGAAGCCCGCGAGCAGCACCGCCGGGGCCGCTTCGAGGTCGCCGTACGTGACTGCCCCGCTCTCCGGCGAGGTCGCCGCGACGTAGGCCCCCAGGAAGGCCAGTTCCTCGTCACTTCCCGGACGGGAGCGGCAGTCGATGTCGTTGGTGCCGAGCACGACGCGCGCGAACTTGGCGTAGGCGTAGGCGTCCTCCTCGGTCAACCGGCCGCCGGGCAGTACGCCCACGCCGCCGGAGGCGGCGGCCGCCGACAGCCCCTGCGCCGCGCGCTCCAACGCCTCGGGCCAGCTGGCCTCGGCCAATTCACCGCGCGCATCGCGCACCAGCGGGTCAAGGATGCGATCGGCCTGCTCGGCGTAGCGGAAGGCGAAGCGGCCCTTGTCGCAGTTCCACTCCTCGTTGACCTGCGGGTCGTCGGCGGCCAGCCGTCGGGTGATCGTGCCCCGGCGCCAGTCGGTGCGCTGCGCGCAGCCGGACGCGCAGTGCTCGCACACGGTGGGCGTGCTCATCAGGTCGAACGGGCGCGCCCGGAACCGGTAGGAGGCGCTGGTCAACGCGCCGACCGGGCAGATCTGGATGGTGTTGCCGGAGAAGTAGGACTGGAAGGGCACGTCGGTGGAGGTGCCGATCTGCTGCAGGGCCCCGCGCTCGAGCAGGTCGATGAAGGGGTCACCGGCGATCTGCTCGGAGAACCGGGTGCACCGCTGGCAGAGCACGCAGCGCTCGCGGTCCAGCAGGACCTGGGTGCTCACGGCGATCGGTTTGGGGAACGTGCGCTTCACATCGAGGAAGCGCGAATCGGTCCGGCCGTTGCTCATCGCCTGGTTCTGCAGCGGGCACTCCCCGCCCTTGTCGCAGACCGGGCAGTCCAGCGGGTGGTTGATCAGCAGCATTTCCATGACGCCCTGCTGGGCCTTATCCGCCACCGACGACGTGAGCTGGGTCTTGATCACCATGCCGGGCATGACCGTGGTCGTGCAGGACGCCGCCGGTTTGGGCATGCCCCGGCCGTTGCCGAGATCGGTCACCTCGACCAGGCACTGGCGACACGCGCCGGCCGGGTCGAGCAGTGGATGATCACAGAACCGCGGGATCTGGATGCCGAGCTGCTCGGCCGCGCGGATGAGCAGCGTGCCCTTGGGCACGGCGATCTCCAGGCCGTCGATCGTGATCGAGACGAGGTCCTCCTCCGTCGCCGGGCGCGGCGTCGCGGGGGCGGCCTGGCCCGGGGCGATGGTCACGACGCGGCCCCGGTGAGCACGAGCGGCTGGACTGCCTCGATGAGCGCCTCGTACTCGTGGCGGAAGTACTGGATCGACGACGTGACCGGGCTGGTGGCTCCGTCGCCCAGGGCGCAGAACGCCCGCCCCAGGATGTTGTCCGACAGGTCGAGCAGGGTGTTGATGTCCTCGGTGGTCCCGTGCCCGTCGAGCAGCCGCTCGTAGATCCCGGCGTACCAGAACGTCCCTTCCCGGCACGGCGTGCACTTGCCGCAGGACTCGTGCTCGTAGAACTGGATCCACTTGTAGACCGCACGGACGACACTGTCGTCCTCATCGAAGATCATCAAAGCCGAGGTGCCGTTCATCGAGCCGGCCTTGACCGCTGAGTCGAAGTCGAGCGGGACGTCGAGGTGTTCCCGGGTGAACAGCGGAGTCGAGGAACCGCCCGGCGTCCAGAACTTCAACTCCTTGCCGCGGCTCATTCCTCCGGCCAGGTCGATGAGCTCGCGCAGCGTCGTGCCCATGGGCGCCTCGTACTGGCCCGGGTTCTTGATGCGCCCGGACAACGAGTAGATGCACGTGCCGGGCGAGCCGGCCGACGGGTTCGGCTCGTTCTCGGTGCCGGGGGCGCCGGCGACGGTGTTCTTGAACCAGTCGGCGCCGCCGAGCACGATGTAGGGGACCGAGGCCAGCGTGCCGACGTTGTTGACGACCGTCGGCGCGTCGTAGAGGCCGTTGGTGGCCGGGAACGGCGGCTTGAGGCGCGGCTGGCCGCGCTTGCCCTCGAGGGAGTCCAGCAGGGCCGTCTCCTCGCCGCAGATGTAGGCCCCCGCCCCGGAGTGCACGGTGATGCGGCACTGGAATCCACTGCCCAGGATGTCGGCGCCGAGGTAGCCGGCCGCGACGGCCTCCTCGACCGCGGTCGTGACGCGCCGGATGGCGTGCACCGCCTCGCCCCGGATGTAGATGAAGGCCCATTCCGCCCGCACGGCGTAGCAGGCGATGATGATGCCCTCGATCATCGAGTGCGGGTCGGTCATCATCAACGGCAGGTCGCGGCAGGTGCCCGGCTCTCCCTCGTCGGCGTTCACCACGACGTAGTGCGGCGCGATTGGCTGGCCCGGCTTGGCCTGGGGGATGAACTGCCACTTCATCCCGGTCGGGAACCCGGCGCCACCTCGTCCGCGCAGGCCGGATTCCTTCACCAACGCAATCAACTCTTCCGGGGCCATGGTCAGCGCCTGGCGCAGCCCCTGGTAACCGTCCAGCCGCTCGTAGTTGGCGATCTTCCAGGGCGCGTCGGCGGTGAAGCGCTTGGTGAGTACCGGCGTCAGAGGCATCTCAGGCCTCCTGTCCCTTCTGCCCCGCGGGCGGGGTCGGATTCGCCGAGTCGGATTCGGCGGTGGTCAGCGGCGCGTCGTTGGCGCTGCTCTCCCCGGCGGCGCCCTGCGGGGTCGCGCCACCGCCGGACGGCGCAGCCGCGCGACGGTAATCCGGAGCTTCCTCGCCCTGCTCGGCGGCCAGTTCCACGCCGATCCGGGTGGGGTGGCCGGCCGCGGGCGCATCCAGGGCCTCAGGACGGGCGTCACCGAAGCCGGCGATCTGGCGCGAGATCTCGGTGAAGCTGCACAGCGGTGCGCCGCGGCTGGGTAGCGGTCGCTCGCCGGCCCGCAACCGCTCCACCAGCTCCACCGCGGACTCCGGCGTTTGGTTGTCGAAGAACTCGTAGTTGACGGTGACGACGGGCGCGTAGTCGCAGGCGGCCAGGCACTCGGCGTGCTCCAGGGTGATGGCCGCGTCCTCGGTCGTCTCGTTCATGCCGACCCCGAGCGACTCGGACAGCGTGCGGTAGATCTCGTCGCCGCCGAGCATCCCGCAGAGGGTGTTGCGGCAGACGCTGACCAGGTACTCGCCGGTCGGCGTGCGCTTGTACATCGTGTAGAAGGTCACCACCGCGGCTACCTGCGCGTGCGTGAGCCTCAGCTGTTCGGCGCAAAAGGCGATGCCGTCGGCGCTGACGTAGCCCTGTTCGGACTGAACGAGGTGCAGCATCGGCAGTAGCGCTGAGCGGGCCTGACCCTCGGGGTAACGGCCGACCAGTTCACGCGCCGCCGCTCGTACCTCGTCACCGAAGGCCGACGCATCGCCGGCGCGCTCGATCGTGAGCAGCTGGGTACGGGAGTTCGTCATCGGTCGCAGCCGCCCATGACGGGGTCGATGGAGGCGACCGCGGCGATCACGTCGGCGATCATGCCGCCCTCGCTCAAGGCCGCGACGGCCTGCAGGTTGATGAAGGACGGCTCCCGGAAATGCACGCGGTACGGGCGGGTGCCGCCGTCGCTGACGATGTGCGCGCCCAGCTCCCCACGCGGGGACTCCACCGCCGAATACACCTGGCCGGCGGGCACCCGGAAGCCTTCGGTGACCAGCTTGAAGTGATGGATCAGCGACTCCATCGACGAGCCCATGATCTTGCCGACGTGCTCGAGCGAATTGCCCATACCGTCTGGGCCGAGCGAGAGCTGAGCCGGCCAGGCGATCTTGCGGTCGGCCACCATGACCGGCCCGGGCTCGAGCCGGTCGAGCACCTGCCGCACGATCTTCAGTGACTCCCACATCTCGGCCACGCGGACCACGAACCGGGCCCAGCAGTCGCCGCGGTCGTCGGTGGGGACGTCGAAGTCGAACTCCTCGTAACCCAGGTACGGGTCGGTCTTGCGCAGGTCCCACGGCAGGCCGGCCGCCCGCAGCAGCGGCCCGGTGATGCCGAGCGCCACGCAGCCCTCGACGCCGATCCAGCCGACGTCCTTGAGCCGGTTGACCCAGATGGGCTGGGAGCGCAGCAGCTTCTCGACCCCGCCGAGTTCCTCCTCCATCGCGGTTATCCACCCGCGCACGGCCTCCACGGTGCCGTCCGGGAGATCCTGAGAGACCCCTCCGGGACGGACGTAGGCGTGATTCATGCGCAGGCCGGTGATCATCTCGAAAAGGTCGAGGCACCTCTCGCGCGCCCGGAAGCCGTTGGTCATCGCGGTGAGCGCGCCGAGCTCCAGACCGCCCGTGGCCAGCCAAACCCAGTGCGAGCTGACCCGGTTGATCTCCATCATCATGATCCGGATCAGGCGCGCCCGTTCGGTGACCTCGATGCCGAGCAGCCGCTCGACGCCCAGGCAGTACGCCGTCTCGTTGAACATCGGCGCCAGGTAGTCCATCCGGGTGACGAACGTGACGCCCTGGGTCCAGTTGCGGTACTCCGCGTTCTTCTCGATTCCCGTGTGTAGGTAACCGACCACGACCCGGGCGTCGGTGACCGTCTCGCCCTCCAGCTCGAGCACCAGGCGCAGCACGCCGTGGGTGGACGGATGCTGGGGGCCCATGTTGAGGACGAGGCGCTCCTCGGCGATCGGGTCCCCGCCGCCGATCACGGCGTCCCAGTCACCGCCGGTGACGTTGTAGATGCGACCTTCGGTGGTGCTGCGCGAGGCCGCATATTCCTCATCGGTGCCGCGCCTGGCTCCGCGGGGTGCGGTCCGTCGCCCACCCGGCTTTCGCGTGTCAGTAGCCATTTCGATCTGCCTCCCGACCGCCGCTCATCGATACGCCCGTCGCTCGTCGGGGGGCGGGATGCTCGCGCCCTTGTACTCCACCGCCACGCCACCGAGTGGATAGTCCTTGCGCTGCGGGTGGCCGTCCCAGTCGTCGGGCATGAGGATGCGGGTGAGGGCGGGGTGACCGTCGAAGACGATGCCGAACATGTCGTACGTCTCGCGCTCCTGCCAGTCCGCCGTCGGGTACAGCTTGGTCAGCGACGGCACGTGCGGGTCGTCGACGCTCACCGCCACCTCGAGACGGATGCGGCGCCGATAGGTCATCGAGCGCAGCTCGTAAACCGCGTGCAGCCGGTTGGCCGTACCGATGTAGTCGACGCCGTCGACACTGGACAGCAGCTCGAAGCGCAGGCTCGGGTCGTCGCGCAACACCCTTGCCACGCGCGAGAGCTGGTCGGTGGCGATGTGCAGCGTGAGTTCGCCCCGCTCCACCACGACCTTGGTGATCGCGTCGGCCGCTCGGGCGGAGGCGGCGTTGATCGAGTCGACGACCTCGTCGAAGTACCCCCCGTAGGGGCGCTCGGCCGGCGGCGGCACGTAGGGCTCGCGGGTCAGGCCGCCGAACCCGGTCGTGTCACCACTGTCGCGAACACCGAACATGCCGCGCTGCGCGACCCCGAATGCACCCTGCGCCGCGGCACCGCCGCCACCGGCCGCGCCGTAGGCCTCCGGTTCACCGCTGTGGACGATCTCGCCCAAGCGGGCTTCGCCGCTGGTTCCCTCGTTGGTCCGCCCGGACTCGGTACGCGCCGGCACGGGCGGGCGGGGTGGTTCGCTCATTGGGTAGCCTGCGCTTCGCGCAAGCGGCTCATCGCTGAATTCGCTCCGCTCCTCACTCGCTGGCGCTCGCTGCGATGCTCACTCATCGCGCGTACCGCACGCTGGAGGGCACCAATTCGACCTTCTGGTCGGCCAGGCGCTCCGCTCGCTTGGGACCGAGCGGCTCGTTCATGATCTTGTGATGGAGCTTGAGAACCGCGTCGATGAGCATCTCCGGCCGGGGCGGGCAGCCGGGCAGGTACATGTCCACCGGGACGACGTGATCGACGCCCTGCACGATCGCGTAATTGTTGAACATTCCGCCCGAACTCGCGCAGACGCCCATCGCGAGGACCCATTTCGGGTCGGGCATCTGGTCATAGATCTGGCGCAGCACCGGCGCCATCTTCTGGCTTACCCGTCCGGCAACGATCATCAGGTCGGCCTGGCGGGGGGAGGGCCGGAACACCTCCATGCCGAAGCGCGCCGAGTCGAACCGGGGCGCACCGAAGGTCATCATCTCGATGGCGCAGCAGGCCAGCCCGAACGTCGCCGGCCAGAGGGAGGACTTGCGGGTCCAGTTGATCAGCTTCTCCACGCTGGCCAGCAGGATCCCGTCTGGCAGCTTCTCCTCTACACCCATGTCGTCGCCTCGCCGATCCGTTAGTCCCAGTCCAGGCCGCCGCGCCGCCACACGTAGGCGTACGCGACGAACACGGTGAGGATGAACAGCACCACTTCGACCAGTCCGAACAGCCCGAGCGCTTTGTTGGCGACGGCGTACGGGTACAGGAAAATGATCTCGATGTCGAACACGATGAAGAGCATCGCCGTGAGGAAGTACTTCACCGGGAACCGATTGGGGCCGCTGCTCGTCGGCGTCGGCTCGATGCCGCATTCGTAGAAGTCGTACTTCGCGCGGTTGTAGCGCCTGGGCCCGGTGATGGTGGCGATGCAGACGCTGAACACCGAAAAGCCGAAGGCCAGCGCGAAGAGCAGCACGATCGGCAGGTAAGACCTGAGTTCCACCCGGATGCTCCTCTCGGTTCGTGGCCGGTTTCGGTTCGGTGGCCGGTTCGGCGCCAGCGTTGCGCCTCGGCGGCGGGGCCGAATGGTGGACAACCAGGACCGAAACGGCGCTCGGACGCCGCGCTATCGCCGTCACTGCGTGCGGCAACCAGGCTAGTCAGCGACGCGCGCGCCCCCTGCACTGGGGGCCACCTGGGCCGTTGCCGAACTAAGGCGCCCCGTCAGCGGACCGCCGGGGTGAGACGGGTGAGGGCGGCGATCACACGGTCGGAGAGGTCACCGTCGTGCGGGTCGTAGAGATTGGCCAGGAGCTTCAGGACGAAGCGCATCAGTGCCGGGTGCGGCAAACCGTGCTGGGCGCAGGCCCGCATCACCGCCGGATTGCCGATCAGCTTCACGAAGACGCCGCCGAGACGGTAGTAAGCGCCCCACTGGTCGGCCATGGCCCGCGGATAGCCGGCCAGGGCCTTCTCCCGGCCCGAGCCGGCCGGG
>JALZBL010000319.1 GCA_030947395.1 Actinomycetota bacterium
GGTAGCCAGCAGCAGCGACAGCGCCACCGTCAGCGGCACGTTGATCACCAGGAATATCAGGATGTTGACGAAGGACTGGCGGACGGCCGGGTCGCCGAGCACCGACTTGTAGTTGTCGAGGCCTACGTACGGCCGGGGCACGCTGACGCCCGGGGCGGTGAAGAAGTAGCGATGGAACGACATCCACACCGCCAGCCCCAGCGGGTAGGCGAACACGGCGGCGATGAACACCGCGTACGGAGCGACGAACACCAGGCCGAGGGGCTGGCGACCGAACAACCTCGTCCACCCGGCCCCAGCCGCTCGGGGGCGGCGGCCCGGGGTGGCCGTGGTCGTGCTCGTCTCTTCGACGTTGGTCACGGTTGCTGGCTCACTTCTGAGAGGCGAGTGAATTGATCTTCGACGCGGCTCCCGACAGGGCCTGGTAGGGGTCCTGCTGGCCGAAGATCACCGACTTGGACCAGGCATCGCGGAACGTCTGCCAGATCTGGATCGAGTTGGGCACGTTCGGGACCTCGACCACGTGGGCGGCCTCGGCGGCGAAGGTCTTGTAGCCGGGGTGCGCGCTGAAGTACGAGGCGTACTGCTGGCTCAGGTTCTGCCGCAGCGGCATCTGTCCGGTCAGCTGCAGCAGCTTGGCGTCCTGCTCGACGCTGGTCGAGAACTTCAGGAAGTCCCAAGCGGTACCCCGGTTCTTGCACGAGGCGTACATCCCGACGTTCTTGGCGTCGCTGAAGGTGGGAACCTGGTCACCCTTGCTGCCCTGCTGCGTCGGCACCGGTGCAACGCCCCAATCGACCTTGCCGGCGTAGGCCGCGATCGCCCACGGCCCGACGCTGGCCATTGCGGCAGTTCCGTCGGCGAAGGAGTCACCGGTGTAGGCCTCCTTGCCGGCAAGGTTCTGCGCGTACATCTGACGCCAGAAGCCGGCGACCGCCTTCCCGGCATCGGAGTCGAACGTCGCCTTCTTGTCCTCGACCAGCTGCTTGCCGCCGCTCGCCGCCGCGTACATCGGGTAGAAGTCGAACCAGGATTGGAAGAACTCACTGGACGGCGCCGGGTAGATCGCGTACTTCGCGGCGTGCGAGGACACCAGCTTCTGGGCCGTCGCCAGGAACTCGCTGTAGCTGCTCAGTGGCGGCGCGGTGGTGCTCAGGCCGGCCTTCTTGAACAGCTTCTTGTTGTAGAAGATCATGACGGGGTTCGACTTCCACGGCAGCTGATAGAACTTGCCGTCCGGCGACTTGTACTGATCGCCGGTGGCACCGGTGCGGGCCTGCACGTAGCTCGCTCCGTCGGCGAATTCGCTCAGGGAAACCAAGCCGCCCTGCTGCTCGAAGGTCGGCACCGAGGCCGGCGAGGTGTTGTAGATGAGGCACGGTTCGCTGCCCGCCGTGATCGCGGCACCGATGACCTCCTCCGAGGTCTTCCCGGCCGGTATCTGCTGCGCCGACACCTTCTCCGACGGGTGGGCGGCGTTCCAGGCCGCCACCATCTGATTGCCCCAGGTCACTTCCTGGGCATTGTTGGACAGCCAGACCTTGATCGGCCCGTGCGCCTTCACGTCCTTGCTCGCCGAACCGCCCCCACCACCGCCACACGCGGTGGCCAGGCCCAAAGTCAGAGTCATTGCTGCGGCCAGTACCAGCCGTTGCTTCATTGCTTCTCCTTGGAGGTGACGTGGGCAGCACGCGCTGCCCGATCGCTTCGAGCACGTTGGGCCGGACGTGGTGGGCGGGCTGCCGGCGGGGCCGTGGAGCCGCGAACCTCGAGCTGAGCAGGTTCGGGGTGGGCGTCGGCGACGCCGTTGGGTGGTCCGGAGTTGACCGCGGTCAGGAGAGTGGCCGCCGCGGACCGCCCCCACCCGAACGGGTTGGTGACGATCGTCGTCAGCGGGGGATGAACGTGCGACGTCAGCTCGGCCCCGTCGAACCCGGTGATGGAGATGTCGTCCGGCACGCGCAGGCCACGTCGCTGGGCCACGCCGAGACCGGCGATCGCCATTAGATCGTTGGCGTAGACGATGGCCGTGGGCGGGTTCGCGGCCTCCAACAGCTGGCGCGTCGCGGCGGCCCCGCCGGCCGCGGTGAAATCCGACACGACCACCGGCCCCGGCCGCAAACCAGCCTGCTCGACGGCGCCCGCCCACGCCGCCCGGCGGCTCTGGCCGTGCAGGAACTCCATCGGCCCGGCGACGTGTCCGATTCGCTGGTGCCCGAGGTCGGCGAGATGGCGCACGGCTTGAGCTATGCCGATGCGGTCATTGACACACACCGCCGGGAACGGCGAGGAGACGTCGGGCTGATTCAGAGTCACCGCCGGCAGACGCAATTCCTGCAGCAGCGCGATCCGGGGGTCGCTCGTGCGCAGGTCGCTGACGAAGACGCCGTCGACGCGGCCCTCGGCCGCCAAGCGGCGGTAGCTGGCTTCCTCGGCGGGTCCCGAGGGCACCACCTGCAATACCAGTGCGAATCCGGCCGGAGCCAGCACGGTCTCCACTCCGGCGATGAACGACGGGAAAAACGGGTCGGCCCCGATCAGCTCGGGTGGCCGGGCCAGCACGAAACCGAACGCGAACGCCCGCGACACCGACAAAGACCGCGCCCGGTGACTCGGTCGCCACCCCAGATCCCGGGCGACGCCCAGAATCCGCTCGCGGGTTGGGGGGGATACGCCGCTGCGACCGTTCAGCGCGAACGACACTGCTCCCTTCGAGACCCCAGCCTGGCGGGCCACGTCGGAGATCGTCGGTCGCTGACCCGGCACTCTGCTCCCTAAACCGGTCTAGTGAGGTGGGCCACAGTAAACCCGTTTAGTAGCCGCCCGTCAACCAGGCCGAAGCCCACCCGGCGGGTCGTCCACGGCGGGGGTCGGCAACCGGTGTTCGTTCGGGGTGGTA
>JALZBL010000057.1 GCA_030947395.1 Actinomycetota bacterium
ACCGGCTCTCCGGCGGGTTCCCCGCGCCACACGAAGTGCAGAACACGCGGTGCCCCCCTTCCTCTTGCCCAATGGGTTGTCCAGTGGGTCGTCCAGTGGGTTGACCCGTGGATTGCCCGGTCGGTGGGCCCCGGTCGGTGGGCCCAATGGAGCTTGCCGTGGAGGTGCCAGTAGATGGAGCCGGTCTGTGCCGTGGATGCGTCTGCCCGCGGCGTGGGCCGAGACTAGTTGCGCCCGCGCGCGAGGGTCAATCAGAACGCCGGTGACGCCGTCGTTCAGGTCGCGGTCAGGCCGCCGTAGGCCTGCGCGTCGAGCAACGCGTCGTAGGCGGCCGCGTCGGCGATCGATATCTCGAGCAGCCAGCCGGCGCCGTACGGATCAGAGTTGGCCAGTTCCGGGCTGGCCTCGACCGCGTCGTTGCGCGCGGTCACCTCGCCGGTGATCGGCGCGTAGAGGTCGGACACGCTCTTGGTCGACTCAACCTCGCCCACTGCCTCCCCTTCGGTCACCGTCGTGCCCACGTCGGGCAGCTGCACGAACACGATGTCGCCCAGCGAGGACTGCGCATAGGCGGTGATTCCGACCCGCACCACCGGCCGGCCGTCCGCCCCGTCGGCCAGCCGGGCCCATTCGTGCTCGGCGGTGTAGCGCAGGTCGTTCGGAATCTCCGAGTCGCTCATAGCGGGCGACCCTACCGGGTGGCGCGGGCGGGTTCGGGGCGCATTGTGCGCCACCGGCGCATCGCGCACCGCCAGCGGCGCACCATGGCGCGACGGAGGTCAGCGTGGCACCGGAACCGCGTACCGGTGCGGCGCGATCGCGCGCACGGCGGTGATGTCGATGCGGTTGCGCTGGTTCACCGAAGCCTGACCACCGGCCGTGCGAACCACGGCGGCCACCCCACCCGGAATGTTGAGGGCCGTGTCGAGCGTCGGCGGATCGCCAATGGCCAGCACGGTGTACGGCCCGATGAGGGTCACCGTGTCGAGGGTCACCGCGCCCCCGGCGTCGGCGAAGTAACTCGAGGTACCCACTCGGACCGGGCCGAACTGGATCGCCTCCGCGCCGGCACCGCGCAGCTCCTCGATGACGTCGAGCAGGTCCTCAGCGTGAAGCTGACGGCGTGGGTCGGTGATCGTGACCACGACGCCCGGACCGGTGACCGGGACCGTGCCGTTGAGGATGGCCAGGGCATCGGCCTGCCGCCGCGCCTCCTTCTCGGCGGCGGCGCGGTCGCCGCCGGCCGCGGTGAGTCGCTGCAGCAGCGCCTCCTGTTCGGCGATCCGCGCCCGCAGGCGCGCCGCCCGGCTGTTCTGGTCGTCCAGAATGCGCACCAGATCGTCCTGGCGAGCACCGGCCAGCGCGTCCTGGGTCGAGGCGCTGCGCAACTGAACCGCGATCGCGAAGCCCAACAGTGCGGTCAGCACGCCGATCAGCACCGCCGGGCGCCGGTCGCGGCGCAGCCGCGGGGTCCGATCAGGCGCGGGGGCCTCGCGTTTCTCCCTCTCGCCATCGCCGACGTCGCGGCCGGGAGTCACGATCAGGCCCGGAATATGTGTCGGCGGATGGCGGCGGCGTTGCCGAAGATGCGGATGCCGAGGACTACGACGACGGCCGTCGAGAGCTGGCTGCCGGCGCCGAGCTTGTCACCCAGAAAGACGATCAGCGCCGCAACCAGGGTGTTGGAGATGAAGGAGACCACGAAGACCTTGGCGTCGAAGATGCGGTCCAGGCTCGCCCGGATTCCGCCGAACACGGCATCCAGTGCCGCGACCACGGCGATGGGCAGGTAGGGCTCGAGGGCACCGGGCACCGTCGGACGCAGGATCAACCCGAGGATCAACCCCAGGATCAGGGCGATGGCCGCGATCACGACGGACCGGCCGGACTGGGCGAGCGGGTGGTGGCTGGCGGGCCGGTCGGCAGCGCGCCGCTGCCGCGGGCGTAGCGCGGGGCCGGAGCGACGCTGGCCGCCAGGGTGATGCGGCGGATCTCGGTGGATGCGAAGGTGAAGCCGTCGGCGGAGGCCAGGGTGCGGTAGCGAGCGGCCACCGCACTGTCGGTGAAGGCGGTGATCAGCCGATTCGAGTCACCGATCGCCTCGATCGCGTACGGCGAGGTCACCGGGCGGAAGTCGACCAGCACCGCTTCGCCGGCGAAGCGGATCGCGCTGGTCGCGCTCAGCCGGACCCCGTTGACCGCAATTGCTTCGGCTCCGTCGTGCCACAGCTCGTTGACGACCGCTCGGACGTCGGTATCGGTCAACGTCGCCACGGCGCCGATCGGTGTGCGGCCGGCGCGTCCACTCGAGGCGCCGGAGGTGGGCGGCGCGGGGTTGCCCAGTTCGATCCGCACGCCCGGCCCGCGTACCGGGATCGTTGCGGCGGCGGCCTCGGCTCGGGCCAGCGCACCATCGTCGCCGCCGGAGCCGAGGGCGGCCCGGCGCAGCGCGTCAGCCTGCACGCCCAGGCTCTGCGCGCGATGGTCGAGCGCATCGCCGTCGCGCTCGGCCGAGAGGATCCGGCCCCGCAGGTCGGCCCGGGTCCGCGCATCGGTCGGCGCCGCCCGGGTCGTGTGCAGGTAGGCGACGACCAGAAGAAATCCGAGCAGGGCGCACCCGCCGACGAGAAGCGCCCGATCACCGCCTCCGAAACGGCGGCGACCCGGCTCCCTGCTGGGTGTTCCGGTCGCCAGCGTGGCGTTCGCGCGGTCGGCCTTTCGGCGGGCGGCCTCGGCGTAGCCGGGATCCAGCGCGTCGTCGAGCAGCGACTCGAGCAGCGACGTACGCCGCCCGGTCGTCGGCGCCGGGTCCGGGAGACTGCTCACGTCGACCCGGCCGGGCCGACGGGCTGCGAACGACGAACGTCCTCGCTTCGCGCTTGCCGGACCAGGCGGGCCACCTGCAACAAGTACAGCGCGCCGGCCCACACGTAGAGCCCGGTGCCCCACAGGGTGAACGCCCAGGCAATCGGGCGGGCGAGCGCGGCCAGGGTGGAATCCCCATCGGCGACCAGCAGGAACGGGAAGGCGTAGAGCAGGTTGAACGTGGCCGCCTTGCCGAGGTAGTGCACAGGCAGCGGGCCGTAGCCGTAGCGGCGCAATACGCCGAGCGCGCCGGTGAGCAGCAGGTCCCGCCCGATGATGATCGCGGCCAGCCACCACGGGATGACGTCGCGCAGCACGAGCCCGATGAGGGTGGCCAAAATGTAGAGCCGGTCGGCCAGCGGGTCGAGCAGTTCGCCGATGCGGCTGTACTGGTTGAGCCGGCGGGCGAGCACGCCGTCGGCCCAGTCGGAGAACCCGGCCACCGCCAGGACGACGATCGCGGCGACGTCGTGGCGCGGGCCCAGCAGCAGCCACAGGAACAGCGGGACGCCGAGCAGGCGAGCGGCACTGATCACGTTGGGCACGGTGAGTGCCGGGCCGAATCCGCGGGGGGCCGGCGGGGCGTCGGGATCGTGGCTCACATCCCGATCCTCTCCCTGTGCGGTCGCAGCGCGGTGCGGTCGCCGCGCGCCGCCCGCACACCGGCCCGCCGACGCAGCGGCGTCGACGGGCCGGCGTGGACGTTTCCGTCGGGACGACAGGATTTGAACCTGCGACCCCCTGACCCCCAGTCAGGTGCGCTACCAAGCTGCGCCACGTCCCGGAGCGTGCGCGTCGAGATTACTGCACCCGCGACCCCGGACCGGGTGTCCCCGGCGACGACGAGCGACGGCGACCCGGCGGCGGGCCGGGTCAGCTGCCCTTGCCCCGGCGTTCGCGAACCCGAACCGAGATCTCGATGGGGGTGCCGGTGAAGTCGAAGTCCTCACGGAGCCGGCGCTCCAGGAAGCGGCGGTAACCGGCCTCGAGGAAGCCGGTCGTGAAGAGCACGAAACGCGGCGGCCGCGTGCCGGCCTGGGTGGCGAACAGCACGCGGGGGGCCTTACCTGCGCGCGCCGGCGGCGGGGTGGCCGCCAGGATCTCGTTGAGCCACTGGTTGAGCCGGCCGGTCGAGACCCGCCGATCCCAGGAGGCCAGGCTGGTCCGCAGGGCCGGCGCCAGCCGGTCGACGGCGCGCCCGGTCTTGGCCGAGACATTGATCCGCGGCGCCCACTGCACCCGGGCCAGGTCACGATCGATCTCGCGCTCCAGCACGTCGTGCCGGTCCCGCGCCTCGTCGGAACCAGTGAGCAGATCCCACTTGTTGTAGGCGATCACCAGCGCCCGGCCGGCCTCGACGACGTCGGCGATCACCCGTTGGTCCTGCTCGGTGAGAGGTTCGGCGGCGTCGAGCAACACCACGGCCACCTCGGCTGACTCGATCGCCGCGACGGTGCGCAAGCTGGCGTAGTACTCCATGCCGTCAGCCTGATGTACCCGGCGACGCAGACCGGCCGTGTCGACGAAGCGCCACTGCTCACCGCCCAGGGTGACCATGCTGTCGACCGGGTCCACGGTGGTGCCGGGCACCGCGTCGACCACGGAGCGGTCCTCGCCGGTGAGGCGGTTGAGCAGGCTGGACTTGCCGACGTTGGGCTTGCCGACCAACGCCACCCGGCGCGGGCCGCCCTCGACGTCCACCTCGCGCGGCGCGTGCGGCAACGCCTCGATGACGGCGTCGAGCAGATCACCGCTGCCGCGGCCGTGCAGCCCACTGACCGGGTACGGCTCGCCGAGCCCGAGCGACCACAGTTCACTCGCGTCGGCCTCGCCGCGCTCGTCGTCGACCTTGGTAACGACCAAGACCACCCGGCGACGGGCCCGGCGCAAGGTGCGGGCCACAACCAGGTCGGTCTCGGTGGCGCCGGTGCGACCGTCGACCACGAACATCACCAGATCGGCGCTCGCTACGGCCCGCTCGGCCTGCTCGGAGACGCGGGCCTGCAGCCCACGGGCATCGGGCTCCCAGCCGCCGGTGTCGACCAGGGTGAAGCGCCGGCCGTTCCAGAGGGCGTCGTAGGCGATCCGATCACGGGTGACGCCGGGGATGTCCTGCACCACCGCCTCGCGCCGGCCGAGAATGCGGTTGACCAGCGTCGATTTGCCGACGTTCGGTCGTCCGACGACGGCCACGACCGGGACGGCGGTCGGCGCGTCCTCGTCCGGGGCAAGGTCGAGCGCATCCACGTCGGTCACCGTTGCATTGTCCCAGTTCGCCCGCTTGCCACCGACCGCGCGACTCGAAGCGAATCGATCGGCAACTTCGGGCGCCGCACGGCGCGGCCAGCAACGGCCAAATCGGTGCCGGCGGACGCCGCACGCAGGATAACCTCGCGCCGTGCCTGAAGCGCCCGAGGACTTCTACGCCCGGACTAGCGCCGCGGCCGACGCTGACGGCCGGCTGCCCCTACCCGACATGAACGGCTGGACGGAGGTTTTCCCCTTCGACCTCGACGGGCTGCAGGTCGTGGCCTTGCGCCAGCCCGCCCCGGAACAACCCCGCCACGGGGCCGGCGGCGTCGACTGCTCGGCCTGCACCGGCGCCAGCCGGCACCAGGTCTGGTCCGACGACGACTGGCGGCTGTGCCTGCCCAACGAGGCGAGCGGCGCACTGGTGCTGCTGCTGGAGCCGAGGGCCCACCATGACCTCGCCGACCTGCCCGACGATCTGGCGGGGGACCTGGGGCGGCTCACCACCCACTTGGTGCGGGCGATCGAAGGCCTGCCCCACACTGCGCGGGCCCACGTGAGCCGATGGGGCGACGGGGGTGAGCACCTCCATCTCTGGTTCTACGCCCGACCGTCCGGGCAGTTGCAGCTGCGCGGCACGTACCTGGCCTCCTGGGACGAGCTGCTGCCGCCGCTGCCCGAGGACGTGCGGAGCGCCGATTCCCGCGCGGTCGCACAGGCCCTGGTCGCCTCCTACGGCGGCACCGCGCCGACGGGCTAACCGGCTGGGCTGCACCGCTCAACTCGCGGGGCGGATCAGCGCCAGCAACGCCGCGACCACCCTGTCGACGTCGACGCCGCTGGTGTCGAACTCCACCGCGCCGTCGGCCCGCGCCGCCGGGCTGGTGCTGCGGCCGCGGTCGAGCGCGTCGCGCCGGTTCAGGTCGGCCCGCACCGCTTCGGCCCGGGCCGGGTCGACGACCGCTCCGCCGGCCAGCTCGGCCGCGCGCCGAGCAGCCCGAACCTCCTCCGACGCGGTCAGGTAGATCTTCGGATCGGCGTGGGGCCAGACCACCGAGGCGATGTCGCGACCCTCGACGACGACCCCGCCCGCGCCGATGAGTACCCGCTGCTGGGCCACCAGGAGCTCGCGCACCGCCGGTACCGCCGACACGGCGCTCACCGCTGCGGTCACCTCGGGTCCGCGGATCTCCTGGGTCACGTCGTGGCCGTCGAGGCCGATCGCCGCGACGTCGGGGCTGGTCGAGATCTCGATCCGCGCACCGCTGACCGCGCCAGCCACCGCGCCGCCGTCGGCCGGATCGACACCCGCGCGCAACACCGCCGCGGTGGCGGCGCGGTACATCGCGCCGGTGTCGAGGTAGCGGGCGCCCAGGCGGCGGGCCAACTCGCGGGCCACCGTCGACTTGCCGGTGCCCGACGGACCGTCGAGGGCCACCACACCGCCGAACGATCCGCCGACCGCTCGGGGCCGCGAGGTCCGCGAGTTCGCCGGCGTCTCCGGGGGCTCTTGTGTCTGCGGGGGCTCTCGTGTCTGCGGGGGCTTTCGTGTCTGCGGGGGCTTTCGTGTCTCCGACACGTCGCGAGAGGCTACCGGGCCGGCGCTCACATCCCGGCGGTGCGGAACAGGGCGGCCAACTCGCCACGGGCCAGCTTGCGCACGGTGCCCGGCTTCTGGTGGCCCAGCAGGACCGGACCGATCGACGTGCGGATCAGGCGGTTGGCCGGCAGGCCCACCTCGGCCAGCATCCGCCGGACCAGGTGTTTGCGACCCTCGTGCACGACCACCTCGACCATCGCGCGGCCGTTGCTCACCTGCACCGTCCGGAAGTCCTCGACCTTGATCGGTCCGTCCTCGAGTTCGACGCCCTTGCGCAGCCGGCTGGCCACGCCCCGCGGGACGGGTGCCGGCACGTCGGCCAGGTAGGTCTTGGGTACGCCGTAGCTCGGGTGGGTCAGCCGGTTGGCCAACTCGCCGTCGTTGGTCATCAGCAGCAGGCCCTCGCTGTCGGCGTCCAGGCGCCCGACGTGGAACAGCCGTTCGGGGCGGTCGGCGACCCAGTCCCCCACGTTCGGACGGTTCTGGTCGTCGGACATCGTGGCCAGGACACCGCGCGGTTTGTTGAGGGCCAGGTAGGTCATCTCCTCGCGCAGGTTCAACCGTTCCCCGTCGACGGCGACGATCGCGACGTGAGGGTCCACGCGGGTGCCCAGTTCGCGAACCACCCGACCGTCGACCTGTACCCGCCCGGACGCGATCAGGTCCTCGCTGGCTCGGCGCGACGCCACGCCGGCCTGGGCCAGCACCTTCTGCAACCGGATGCCGTCCGGTTGGTGGCCGTCCGGTTGGTGGCCGTCCGGCTGGGCTCCGCGACGCGACGATGCTGCGCCCGTCCGCTCAGAAGGCATCGGGTTCCAATCCATCGGGTGCGTCGAGGTCGTCGAGGTCCGGTAGTAGCGGGGCCAGCGAAGGCAGCTCGTCGAGGCCGCTCACGCCGATCTTGGCCAGGAACAGGTCGGTGGTGGCGTAGAGGCCGGCACCTGTGTCAGGGTCCGAGCCGACCTCGGCGATCAGGCCCCGGCCCACCAGGGTACGGACCACGCCGTCGACGTTCACCCCCCGGATGGCCGAGATGCGCGCCCGGGCAACCGGTTGGCGGTAGGCGATTACGGCCAGTGTCTCCAGGGCCGCCTGGGACAGACGGGTGCGCTGCCCGTCGCGCAGGAACCGCTCCACCGCCGGCGCCACCTCGCTGCGGGTGTAGAGCCGCACCCCGGCCGCCGTCTCGCGCAACTCGGTGCCGGCCCGGCGC
>JALZBL010000320.1 GCA_030947395.1 Actinomycetota bacterium
GCAGCCGCTCCATGGTCCGCTGGGCGTTGCGGTAGTTGACCCGGCGGTGCAGGTCGTCGGCGGTGAGCAGGACCTGCCCGACGGTGAGGTCGAAGCGGGCGAAGGACGCAGCGTAGCGCTCGGCCAACAGTTGCTGGCCCACGCTGGCCGCCGCCTGCTGGGTGGCCAGGTCCCGCGGCCGGGCGCGCAGGCCGAGGGGCCCGATGCCGGCGGCGATCGCCCCGGAGGACACGAGCACGACCTGCCGACCGGACGTCCGGCGCGCGGCCAGCGCGTCGACGAGGGCATCGATGCGGCGCCCGTCAATGCGGCCGCGGGAGGTCAGCGACGACGAGCCGACCTTGACGACGGTGCGCGCGGCGGCCGCGACTTCAGCCCGGCTCACCGCGGTCCGCCACACCCGGTGCCGACCCGGCCAGTTCGGCTTCCCAGTCGGCGCCCCGCTCGCCCCGCGCCCCGGCTCGCCGAGCCCGTTTCGCGGCCAGCCGGACGTCGGCGCCGACCCGCCCGTTGTCGTCCAGGCGAACGTCGGTACCGCGCCGGGTGGGGATGTAGGCGTCGTCGGCCATGCCACCGGTGGGCTCGAAGTCGAACGTCACGTCGCCGATCGTGATTGCGGCTCCGGGCAGTGCGCCGGCGTCGCGCAGGGCCTCCTCGACGCCCAGCTTGGCGAGCCGGTCGGCCAGGAAGCCCACCGCCTCGTCATTGTCGAACGCTGTCTGCCGGATCCAGCGCTCCGGCTTCGTGCCCCGGACCACGAAGGCTTCGGGATCGGTGGGGTCGCCGGCCACCGTGAAGTCCGGCTCGTTCACGGCCTTCGGGCGCAGCACGATGCGCTGGGCCGCGGGCTCGGGCCGCGCTGCCCGGTGCGCGCGCACCAGCTCGGCCAGAGCGAAGGACAGGTCCCGCAGGCCGGCGTGGCTGACCGCCGAGATCTCGAAGACCCGCAGCCCCCGCGCCTCGAGCTCCGGGCGCACCAGGGCGGCGAGCTCCCGACCATCGGCCACGTCGATCTTGTTCAGGGCGACCAGTCGCGGCCGGTCGAGCAGGTCGCCGAGTGTGCCGGCGTACTGAGCCAGCTCGGCCTCGATCGCGTCCAGGTCGCTGATCGGGTCGCGGCCGGGATCCAGGGTGGCGCAGTCGAGCACGTGCAGCAGCACCGAGCACCGCTCGATGTGGCGCAGGAAGTCCAGCCCCAGCCCCTTGCCCCCGGCCGCCCCGGGGATGAGGCCGGGTACGTCGGCCACCGTGTAGACCGTCTCCCCGGCGCTGACCACCCCCAGGTTGGGCACCAGCGTGGTGAACGGGTAGTCGGCGATCTTGGGCCGGGCGGCCGAGAGCGCGGCGATCAGGGATGATTTGCCGGCCGAGGGGAATCCGACCAGGCCGACGTCGGCCATGCTCTTGAGTTCCAGGACCACGTCGCGGACGTCTCCGGGCTCACCGAGTAGCGCGAAGCCGGGCGCCTTGCGGCGCGTGGATGCGAGCGCGGCGTTGCCCAGACCGCCGTGGCCGCCGGCCGCCACTACGTAGCGGGTGCCGTCGCCGGTCAGGTCGGCCAGCACCGCGCCGGTGTCGGCGAGCACCACGGTGCCGGGGGGCACGCGCAGCACCAGGTCCCCGCCCTCGGCCCCGCTGCGGTGGTTGCCCGCGCCCGGCTTGCCGTTGCCGGCGTGCTGGTGAGGGTGGAAGTGGAAGTCGAGCAGGGTGTGCACCCCGGCGTCGACAAGCAGCACGACGTCGCCGCCCCGGCCGCCGTTGCCGCCGTCCGGGCCCCCGAGCGGCCGGAACTTCTCGCGATGCACCGATGCGCAGCCGTGCCCGCCGTTGCCCGCGGCGACGTGAAGGACGACGCGGTCGACGAATGCCGCCATGGCGGGCCTCCTCATCGGACTCGTTCGTCCATCGGGGGTGATGCTCGGTTCAGGTGACGCCCGGATCGGGGCGGCAGCGGTCGGGCGGCTGACGCGGCGAAGGCGGGCTCCGGAGGTCCCGGGCCCGCCTTCGGTCGTGCTGGATGGTCGTGATGGCTGGGGTGCGGCCGAGCTTCAGACGCTCACGGTCGTGGCGTCGGCGGTTGCGGTGGTGAGCACCGAAACCGTCTTGCGCCCGCGCGAGTGGCCGAACTGCACGGCTCCCCCGACCAGGGCGAACAGCGTGTCGTCCTTGCCCCGGCCCACGCCGGCGCCCGGGTGGAACTTGGTGCCGCGCTGGCGGACCAGGATCTCCCCGGCGTTGACGTCCTGACCGCCGAAGCGCTTCACGCCGAGGCGCTGGGCGTTGGAGTCGCGACCGTTGCGGGAGCTGGACGCGCCCTTCTTGTGTGCCATGACTAGTTCTCCTCGTTGGCGGTGCCATCCGTGGCCACCGCGTCGGTGTCATCGGCGACGACCGGGGCGACCGCCGGCTCGCCGGAACCGCCGGCAACGCTGACGATACGGATCTTGGTCAGCTTCTGGCGGTGGCCCATCCGCTTGTGATAGCCGGTCTTGTTCTTGTACTTGTGGATTCGGATCTTGGGGCCCTTGGTTTGCGCGACGACCTCGGCCGTGACCGCAACCGCAGCCAGCGACTCGGCGTCGTGGGTGACTTGGTCACCGTCGACGAACAGCACGGCCGGCAGCGCCACCTCGTCTCCGGGGGCAGCCTCGAGCTTCTCGATCGAGATGACGTCACCCTCGGCGACCCGGTACTGCTTGCCGCCGGTCTTGACGATGGCGTACATCGCTGGTCTCACTCCTCATGGGCCCGCGCGCGGACCGGGGCGTCTGGTTGGGCGCCTCGCTCAATCGCGGGCACACACGTAATGGCTCACCGCAGTGAGCCGAGGCCTGAGTCTACGTCAGCGCCCGGCATCGCGGCAAAGCGCCGATCGAGGTCAGTCCACGCC
>JALZBL010000321.1 GCA_030947395.1 Actinomycetota bacterium
CTGCGAGCCGCGGCCGGCCTCCTCGATGCTGGCGTTCGGCCTCGGCACCGAAGATGATCCGGTGTTTTCCGGCATGCACGACGCCTCGGCCCTGGTGGCCGGAGCTACGCTGGCGGCGGCCCGCGCCGTCTGGTCCGGCGCCGCGCAGCACGGCGCGAGCATCGCGGGCGGGCTGCACCACGCGATGCGCGGGAACGCGAGCGGGTTCTGCGTGTACAACGACCCGGCTATCGCGATCGCCTGGCTGCTTGCGGCCGGCGCGGAGCGCGTCGCCTACGTCGACATCGACGTGCACCACGGCGACGGGGTGCAGGCCGCGTTCTATGACGACCCGCGGGTGCTCACGATCAGCGTCCACCAGCACCCGGCCACCCTCTTTCCGGGCACCGGCCTGCCCGCCGAGGTGGGCACCGGAGTGGCCGCCGGCACCGCGGTCAACCTGGCCCTGCCTCCCGGCACGGGCGACGACGAGTGGTTGAGCGCGTTCGCCGCGGTGGTGCCCAGCCTGGTCCAGGCCTTCGACCCCGACGTGCTGGTGACGCAGTGCGGCTGCGACACCCACCACGAGGACCCGCTGGCCGATATGGACCTGACGGTGGACGGGCAGCGGGCCGCGCTCCAGGCGCTGCACCACCTCGCGCATCGCTACGCCCACGGGCGCTGGCTCGCCCTCGGCGGAGGTGGCTACGGAGTGCTGCGATGCGTGCCGCGCACCTGGACCCACCTGATCGCCGAGATCGCGGGCACCCCGATCGAGCCCGGAACCGCGGTGCCCACCGCCTGGGTGGACGACGTGCGCCGGCGCGGCGGGACCGGCGAGCTGCCCAAGACGATGGGCGAGGGTCGCTCGCCGCAGCCGCGGGCTTGGGAGCCGGGCACCCAGACCTGGTTCGATCGCTCGGTGCTGGCCACCCGGCACGCCGTCTTTCCGCTCGTCGGCCTCGACCCGGACGATCCGCGTGACTGAGCCCGCGACCGAGGACCGCACGAGCGCCGCCGATCATCAAGCGGCCGAGGAGCGGGCGGCGCAGCGGCGGGCGGGCGAGGAGTACCCGCCGCACTGGGAGGCCGACGTCGTCGTCACCGACGGCGGTACCGTGCACCTGCGGCCGATGACTCCCGGCGACGCCCAGGCGGTCGTGGCCTTCCACGCCAAGCTGTCCGATCGCAGCCGCTACCTGCGCTACTTCTCGGCCTATCCACGAATCCCCGACAAGGACCTGCACCGGTTCACCCGCGTCGATCACGTCGACCGGGTCGCGTTGGTGGTGTGGCTGGCCGGGGAGATCATCGGCATCGGCCGGTTCGACCGCCTGGAACGCGGCAGCCAAGCCGAGGTCGCCTTCGTCATCGCCGACGCCCACCAGGGGCGCGGCATCGGTTCGATCCTGCTCGAACACCTCGCCGCCGCGGCTCGCGAACGCGGGATCACCCGGTTCTCGGCCGAGGTGCTCGCCGAGAACAGCCGCATGCTGGGTGTCTTCGTCGACGCCGGATACGAATCCCGCCGCTCGCTCGAGCACAACGTCGTCCACCTCGAGTTCGACATCGACGAGACCGCGCTCACGGAGTCGGTCGCCAGCGAGCGCGAGCAGTCCGCCGCGGCGGCCTCGATCCGGCGCCTGCTCTCGCCGCGGTCGGTGGCGGTCGTCGGGGCCAGCCCCGATCCCAACAAGATCGGCAACGCAGTGCTGCGCAACCTGATCCGCGCCGGTTTCGCCGGCACCGTCCTGCCGGTGCACCCGTCGGCCGGTCAGGTGGAGGGGCTGCGGGCCTACGCCTCGGTCCTCGACGTCGATGGGCCGGTCGACCTTGCGGTGATCGCCACGCCGGCCGACGCGGTGGGGGAGGTGGTGGCCGAGTGCGCCGTCAAGGGGGTGCACGGATTGGTCGTCATCTCCGGCGGCTTCGGCGAGCGCACCGACGATCAGGCCGGCGGCCTGGCCACCGAGCGGGCCCTGGTCACGTCGGCCCGCGAGCACGGCATGCGGGTCGTGGGTCCCAACTGCCTGGGCGTCGTGAACAACGCCCCGTCCATCCGGCTCAACGCCTCCCTCGCCCCGCTGATCCCGCCGCGCGGCCGCACCGGGTTCTTCAGCCAGTCCGGCGCGCTCGGGGTGGCTGTGCTCGGTGAGGCCGTGCGTCGCGACGTCGGGCTGTCGACGTTCGTCTCGGCCGGAAACCGGGCCGACGTCTCGGGCAACGACCTGCTGCAGTATTGGGAGGGCGACCCCGACACCGACGTCGTACTGCTCTACCTGGAGAGCTTCGGCAACCCGCGCAAGTTCGCCCGCCTCACCCGCCGGCTGGCCCGCAGCAAGCCGGTGGTCGCGGTGAAGGCCGGCCGGAGCGGCGTGGTCACCGGCCTGCAGAACACGACCGTGGCGATGAGCGAGGAGAGCGTCGCGGCGCTGTTCGAGGCGTCCGGGGTGATCCGGGTGGACACCCTCGACGCCATGTTCGACGTGGGCCTGCTGCTGGCCACCCAGCCGCTGCCGGGCGGTGATCGGGTGGCCGTGGTCGGCAACTCGGCCGCCCTCAACGTGTTGGTCACGTCCTCGTGTGCCGCCGAGGGCCTGCAACCCGTGCGCGCTGTCGACGTCGGGGTGAACGCCTCGGCGGCTGACTTCGGGGCCGCCGCCGGTGCGGCGATCCGGGCCACGGACGTGGACGCGCTGGTCGCGGTGTTCATGCCGCCGCTGCGGCCGGTCGACGGTGCGCAGTACGCGGTGGCGCTGCGGGAGGCTGGGCGCGGCTCGGGCAAGCCGGTGCTGTCGACGTTCCTCGGTTTCCACGGCGTGCCCGGTGCGCTGGCCGAACCCGGAGACGTGGTGCCGGTGCGCGGGTCGATCCCCTCCTACCCGTCCCCCGAGCGGGCCGTGCGCACCC
>JALZBL010000322.1 GCA_030947395.1 Actinomycetota bacterium
GCTGCTCGATGCGGCGGCCGGCACGGCCGGGATCGTCGTCGGCACCCATGCCTTGATCCAGAAGACGGTCGGGTTCGCCGACCTCGGGCTGGTGGTCATCGACGAGCAGCACCGCTTCGGAGTCGAGCAACGGGATGCGCTGCGGGCCAAGTCGGCCGCCCCCCCGCACCTGCTGGTCATGACGGCCACGCCGATCCCCCGGACGGTGGCGATGACGGTGTTCGGCGACCTGGACGTGTCCACCCTGGCCGAGCTGCCGAGCGGGCGGTCTCCGATCGCCAGCACGGTCGTGCCGGCCGGCGAACGGCCGGCCTGGCTGGAGCGGGCGTGGGCCCGGGTGCGGGAGGAGGTCGGCGCTGGGCGCCAGGCCTATGTCGTCTGCCCGCGCATCGGCGACGGCGAAGACGACGGCGATGGGGAAGACGACGGTGGCGGCGGGGCCGACTATGCCGACGACGCCGATTATGCCGAGGACGCCGACTATGCCGAGGACGCCGGGTATGCCCAGGACGCCGGGTATGCCCAGGACGCCGATTACGCGCACGGCGCCGATTACGCGGCCGGGCGGTCCATTCGGTCCGGTCAGTCCGGTCAGTCCGCTGCCCCTGCGACGCACGCCGTCCTCGACACCGCGGCCGAACTGGCCGACGGCCCGCTGGCCGGGCTGCGGATCGAGGTGCTGCACGGCCGCCTACCCGCCGAGGTCAAGGACGACGTGATGCGCCGCTTCGGCGCCGGCGAGATCGACGTGCTGGTCGCGACCACCGTCGTCGAGGTCGGCGTGGACGTGGCCAATGCGACAGTCATGGTGATCATCGACGCCGAGCGTTACGGCGTGAGCCAGTTGCACCAGCTGCGCGGGCGCGTGGGCCGCGGCCAGGCTCCGGGCCTGTGCCTGCTCGTGACCACCTCGGTGTCCGGTTCACGGGCGCGGGCCCGGCTGGACGCCGTCGCCACCACCGCCGACGGCTTCGAGCTGGCCAATCTCGACCTCGAGCAGCGGCGCGAGGGCGACGTGCTCGGCGCGACCCAGTCCGGGCGACGCTCGAGCCTAAAGCTGCTTTCGCTGCGCCGCGACGAAGATCTTATCGCCGAGGCTCGCTCTGTGGCCACCGAGCTGATCGAGCAGGATCCCGAGCTGGAGCTGTACCCGCTGCTGGCCGGGCAGATCTCCCGCCTGGTCGACGAGGAACGGTCCCGCTTCCTGGACAAGGCGTGACCCGCATCGTCGGGGGAACCGCCCGCGGACGCACTCTGGCCGTTCCCCCGCGGGGCACGCGGCCCACCGCTGATCGCACGCGGGAGGCCCTGTTCAACCGGCTGGACACCCTGCTCGAGGTGTCCGGCAGCCGCGTGCTCGATCTGTACGCCGGCTCCGGCGCGCTCGGTTTGGAGGCGCTCTCGCGCGGCGCGGCCCAGGTGACCTTCGTCGACAACGACCGGCGGGCCGCAGCGGTCATCGAGGATAACGCCGCCGTCGTCGATGCCCGCGCAATGGGCGGCGGGGTGGTGCGGGTCGTCGTCCGTGCGGTGGACGCCTTCCTACTGGCGCGGGCGCCGTCCCCCGAAGCGCGGTACGACGTGATATTCGCCGACCCGCCCTACGCGACGTCCGAGGACGAAGTCGCCGCCACGCTCGCCGCCGTCTGCACCCCGGCGTGGTGCGCCGACGGCGCGGTGATCGTCCTCGAGCGGTCCGCGCGTGGACCGGTTCCGCGGTGGCCGGATGGCGTCGAGGCGCTGGCCTCGAAGCGCTACGGCGAGGCATCGCTTTGGTACGGTCGGCGCCGATGAGCCAGCCACCGCTCGCCGCGCTCCACGGAGCCGGCCGCCGCCTCGCGATGTGCCCGGGCTCCTTCGACCCGGTGACCAACGGCCACCTCGACATCATCGGTCGGGCCGCCAACCTCTACGACGAGGTGGTCGTCGGCGTGCTGATCAACCAGTCGAAAGCCGGTCTGTTCACCGTCGCTGAGCGCATCGACATGCTGCGGGAGGTCACCGCCAGCTACCGCAATGTTCGGATCGACTCGTTCCGCGGCCTTCTGGTCGACTACTGCCGCGAGCACGGTATCCCGGTGATCATCAAGGGCCTGCGGGCGGTCAGTGACTTCGACTACGAGCTGCAGATGGCTCAAATGAACCGCGGTCTGGCCGACGTCGACACGCTGTTCATGCCGACCAATCCCGAGTACAGCTTTCTCGCCTCGAGCCTGGTCAAGGAGATCGCCGCCTGGGGTGGCGACGTGTCGGCCCTCGTACCGGCCGCGGTGATGAAGCGCCTCGCCGAACGGCGGCGGGACCGATGATCCCCAGGCGGAATCGAACGGCGGCGGGACCGATGACCACCAGGCGGAACCGAACGACCGCGAGGCGAACCGAATGAGCACGACGCGGAACCGAATGAGCACGAGGCGGAACCGAATGACCCCCAGGCAGAACCGAACGACCACGAGGCGGGACCGATGACCGATCACGCGTTGCGCCGGGCCGACGAGCTGCTGACCGAACTGGTCGAGCTGGTCGAGACCGCGCGCACGGTGCCGATCTCCGGCTCGTGCATCGTCCCGCGCGAGCACACGCTGGACCTGCTCGACGACCTGCGCGACGTGCTGCCGCCGGAGATGGCGCAGGCGCGAGTGATCGTGGCCGAGGCGGACGGCCGGCTCGCCGACGCCGAACGGCGCGCGGCGCAGCTGCAGGCGCGCTCCGAGGCCGAGGCCCAGGGGCGTCTGGACGACGCGGCGGCCACGGTCCGCGAGCAGGTGACGGCGGCAACGGAGCACGCGGCCCAGCTGGTCGCCGATGCCCGGGCCGAGGCGGCTCGCCTGGTCGACGCGGGCGAGGCCGAGAACGCCCGGCTGCTCTCCTCGGCCGGGGTCCACC
>JALZBL010000323.1 GCA_030947395.1 Actinomycetota bacterium
TTGCCGTCACTCTTGAGGAACTGGCCACCGGCGGCGTTGATCGCCTCGGCGACGTTCACCGTCAGTCCTTCGTAGTTCGCGAACTGACCGGCGTAGCAACCCTTGACGCTGCCCTTCTTGGAGCAGGAGGCGATGAGCTGGTCCCAGGTGGTCGGGGGGGTCTTGATGATGTCGCTGCGGTAGTACAGCAGTCCGCCGTCCGAGCTTGAGGGCGCGGCGAACAGGGTGTTTTTGTAGGTCGCCGCCTTGACGGTCGCCGGCAGGAGCTTGCTGGTCTCCAAGGCGAACTTGTCCTTGAGCGGAAGCAGCCAACCCTGCGCGGCCAGCTGGGCCGTCCACACGACGTCCACCGATACGACGTCGTAGCCGGCGTCCTTGGCCTGGAAGTGCTGCTGGAGGTCCTGCAGCTGGGCGTCGGCAGAGTCTGACTGCTGCTTGAACGTCACCTTCTCGGTCGGGTGAAGCTTGTTCCACATCGAGGCCAGGGTGGGCAGCACGTTGCTGTTGTCCTTGCCCTGCACGACCGTGATCGGGCCCCGGTCGCCGCCGCCGCCGCCACCTCCCCCGCCACTGGATTTCTTGCTCGAGCTGCACGCCGCAAGCGACGCGACGGCGAGCGCCGTTACAGCAGCTACGCCAGTCAACCGGCGATAACGCATGTATTACCCCTTCCACGATCGAGTGCACGACTGATACCGCTTACATCGATGAGACCATGACACACCGCCGAAACCCTTCGGTAGCGGAACGGTGATCCGATGCCGAACTGTAACCCCGGTCACCAACCGTAGGCCAGGCCGTGATTTGGACGTCCACGACGTCGCAGGGCGCCCCTCAGACCGGGCGGCCGCCCCGTTCGCCGGTTGGTCAGGAAACTGAACCGGCCGGGCCGGGCCGCTGCTGAGAGATCGTCTTCGCGAGACCCTGAAGGCGGCGGGCGGTCACCATCCCGGTCGACGGGACGAGCGGCAGCGCGAGGAAGGACGGGACCCGAACCGGAGTTCCGGGATTGCGGAAAAGGTAGATGCTCGGCTGGTTCTTGCGCACGACGACCTCGATCGAGACGACGTCGTCCCACGGCACGGAGAGTTCGCCGAAGACCCGGCGCAGCCCCACTCCGGCGGTGTCGGCGACCAGGTACGCCCGGGCGGCCACGGTGCCACTCGCGGCCGCCACGAACGCCACCAGCGCGCAAACGATGCGGGCGCCGCCGGAGAGACCGGTGTAGATCACTGCCGCCGCCGCGGCGGCCGCGATCAGGAACGCGGCGGCGGTCTGCGCCGGCGGCACTCGAAGTACGAGCGGCTGGTCCGACGGCGGTGGGAAGCCGGTCACCTCGACGAACCGATCACGCTGGCCCGGCCGGGCTCACGAGATGCCGTGGAGCATGCTCAGTCGGCGCCAGGGGTCGTCTTGGCGATCTGCATGAGGAACTCGACATTGTTGCGCGTCTTGCGCAACCGGTCGAGCAGCAGGTCGATCGCCTGCTGGGACTCCAGTGCGTGCAGCACGCGGCGCAGTTTGATGGTGACCGCCAGCTCGTCCGGCGAGAGCAGGATCTCCTCCTTGCGGGTGGAGGACTGGTCGACGTCGATCGCCGGGAAGACCCGCTTGTCAGCGATCTTTCGGTCCAGCTTCAGCTCGGCGTTGCCGGTGCCCTTGTACTCCTCGAAGAACACGGTGTCTCCGGCCGAACCGGTCTCGACGAGGGCGGTGGCGATGATCGTCAGCGAACCGCCGTTCTCGATGTTGCGGGCGGCGCCGAGGAAGCGCTTGGGCTGGTACAGCGCGGTTGAGTCGACCCCACCGGAGAGGATGCGCCCACTGGCCGGCGCGGCCAGGTTGTAGGCCCGGCCCAGGCGGGTGATCGAGTCGAGCAGTACCACCACGTCGTGCCCCATCTCGACCAGGCGCTTGGCCCGCTCGATCGACAGCTCGGCGACCGAGGTGTGGTCTTGCGGTCGTCGGTCGAAGGTCGAGGCGATGACCTCGCCCTTCACCGACCGTTGCATGTCAGTGACTTCCTCGGGCCGCTCGTCGACGAGCACGACCATCAGGTGGCATTCGGGGTTGTTCACCGCGATCGCATTGGCCAGGGACTGCAGCACCATTGTCTTGCCGGCCTTGGGCGGGGAAACGATCAGCGCTCGTTGGCCCTTGCCGATCGGCATGACTAGATCGATGACCCGGGTGGTGAGGATGTGCGGCTCGGTCTCCAGCCGCAAACGGTCCTGCGGGTAAAGCGGAGTCAGCTTGGTGAACTCGACCCGGTTGCGTGACTGCTCCGGGTCCGTCCCGTTGACGGTGTCCAGGCGCATTAGCGGGCTGAACTTCTCCCGCTTCTCACCGCCGACCGCGCGGATCGCGCCGGTGACGGCGTCACCGCGGCGCAGGTTGAACCGGCGCACGAAGGAGTTGGCCACGTAGATGTCGTCGCTGCTGGCGAAGTAGCCCGCGGTGCGGACGAACCAGGTGTTCTTGTCCTCGATCGAGTCCAGGATTCCGGCCACCGGGACGAGCACGTCGTCATCGCTGACGGTCGGCTCGACGTCGTTGTTGCCCTGCCCGCCCTGCGCCGCCGGACCGTTCTGCGGGCGGTTGCGCCCGCGCCGGTCGCGGTAACGCCGGCCCCGACGGCCACCGCGCTCGTCGTCGTCGTCGCGGTCAGGACCGCGGTCGTTGTCCCGGCTGTCGTTGCCGCGCGGTTCGTTGCGGGTGTCGGTGCGGGTGTCGGTGGTCCGCAGGTCGGCGCGGTTCTCGCCGCCGCGGTTGGCGTTGCGCTGTCGATCCCGCTGCTCGCGCTGGCCCTGCGGCTCGCGCTGGCCCTGCGGCTCGCGCTGGCCCTGCGGCTCGCGCTGGCCCTGCGG
>JALZBL010000003.1 GCA_030947395.1 Actinomycetota bacterium
ACGGCGGCCGGGCGTCCGGCACACCGGTCATACCGAGGCGAGGGCGCGGCGGGCCGCGGTGATCGTTGCCGAGCCGAGCACCTCGTCGCCGTCGTAGATCACCAGGGCCTGGCCGGCGGAGACGCCGCGCTGCGGGGCGCTCAGCCGGGCCACCAGCCCGTCCGGCGTGCCGAACAGGCGGGCCCGACCGAGGCCGCCGTGAGCGCGCAGCTGAACGTCGTAGTCGCGCTCGAACTGCGGTGGCCGACCCGACGTCCATACCGGCGCGGCGGTCACCACCTCGTCGACGTCGAGGCGCTCGGCGCGACCGACCGTCACCGTGTTCTCCTTGGCCGACAGTGACAGCACGTAGCGGGGCTGGCCGTCGTCGGTGCGGGCCAGGCCGAGTCCGCGGCGCTGGCCCACCGTGAAGCCGAAGGTCCCGGCGTGCCGACCCACCGTCTGTCCGGAATCGGCGTCGACGATGTCACCGGGTGCCTCACCGAGCTGGCGGGTCAGGAACCCGCGGGTGTCACCGTCGGCGATGAAGCAGATGTCGTGGGAGTCGGGCTTGTCGGCCACCGCCAGGCCTCGCGCCGCGGCTTCGGTGCGCACCTCGGCCTTGGTCGACGTACCCAGGGGGAAGACGGCGTGCGCCAGCTGGTCGGCCCGCAGCACGGCCAGCACGTAGGACTGATCCTTGGCCGGATCCACCGACCGCCGCAGGCGCCCGCCCTCGAGCCGGGCGTGGTGGCCGGTCACCAGCGCGTCGAAGCCGAGCGCCAGCGCCCGGTCGAGCACCGCGCTGAACTTGATGCTCTCGTTGCAGCGCAGGCACGGGTTGGGCGTCCGGCCGGCCTGGTACTCGGCGACGAAGTCGGCGACGACGTCCGCGGCGAAGCGCTCGGCCAGGTCCCACACGTAAAACGGGATGCCGAGCACATCGGCCGCGCGGCGCGCGTCGTGCGCGTCCTCGACGGTGCAGCAGCCCCGCGCTCCGGTGCGCAGGGTCGACGGCGCCTGGGACAGGGCCAGGTGCACCCCGGTGACGTCGTGCCCCGCATCGACCGCCCGCGCCGCCGCCACCGCGGAGTCGACGCCACCGCTCATCGCGGCCAGCACCTTCATGCGCTCACCTGGGTCGCCACCCGGCGCGGCGTGCGGTCGAAGCGCGCGTCCGGCCGGCTGGCCAGCCCGGCGACCCGCGCCCGCGCGACGGCGGGACCGATCACCTCGAGCACGGCGTCGACGTCACGGTCGGTACTGGTGTGGCCGAGGGAGAACCGCAGCGAGCCGCGGGCCAGGTCGGCGTCAACACCCATGCCGATCAGCACGTGGGACGGCTGGGCCACGCCGGCCGAGCAGGCCGAACCGGTCGAGCACTCGACCCCCTGGGCGTCGAGCAGCATCAGCAGCGAGTCACCCTCGCAGCCGGGCAGCGACACGTGCAGGTTGCCGGGCAGCCGCTCGACGGGTGCCCCGTTCAGCCCGGCGTCCGGCACCTGCGCGCGGATGCCGGCCCACAGCCGTTCGCGCAGGCCCACCAGCCGGTCGTGCTGATCGGCGCGCCGGGCCACCGCAAGTTCGGCGGCGGTGGCCAGTCCGACGATCCCCGGCGGGTCGAGGGTGCCCGAACGCACGTCGCGCTCCTGCCCACCGCCGTGGAGCAACGGCACGCAGGCGACGTCGCGGCGCAGCAACAGGGCACCGACCCCGTACGGGCCCCCCAGCTTGTGCGCGGTGAGGCTCAGGGCCGACACGCCGCTGTCGCCGAATGCGACCGGCAGCGTCCCGACCGCCTGGACGGCGTCGGTGTGCAGCGGGATCCGGCGGGCTTGGGCGACCTCGGCCAGCTCGGCGATCGGCGAGACGGTGCCGACCTCGTTGTTGGCCCACATCGTGGTGATGAGCGCGACCGAGTCGGCATCCTCACCGACGGCCGCGCGCAGGGCGGCCGGGCTCACTGCACCGTCGGGGGTGACGTCGAGCCAGGTGACGTCGGCGCCTTCGTGGGCGTGCAGCCACTCGACCGCATCCAGGACGGCGTGGTGCTCGAGCGGGCTGGCGATGACTCGCCGGCGGCGCGGGTCGGCGGCGCGCCGGGCCCAGAAGATGCCCTTGACCGCGAGGTTGTCCGCCTCAGTGCCGCCGCCGGTGAACAGGACTTCCGACGGCCGCGCCCCTACTGCGGCCGCGAGCACCTCACGGCACTCCTCGATCGTGCGGCGGGCCGCTCGTCCCGAGGCGTGTAGTGAGGAGGGGTTTCCCACCCGTTCCATCGCAGCGGCCATGGCCGCGACGGCTTCGGGCACCATCGGCGTCGTGGCGGCGTGATCGAGGTAGGCGGGCATGACGGGAACCGATCCTACGGAAAGCCAGCGGTGCGGGGCGGTCGGGTTCGTGGGCCGCTGATCGCGTTGCCCGCGGGCCGCGCACGGATCAGTCGCGGGCCACCAGCCGAGCCGGCCCGTCGTCGGCACCATCGTCGGCACCGGCGTCGGCACCATCGTGCGTCAGGACAGCCGGGTCCAGTTCGGTGTACCGCAGGCCGCCGCCGCCGGCTTCGAACGCCCCACGGATCAGGGCCGGTGACTGCTCACGACTGGCCGACAGGTGCAGGTAAGGGGACGTGACCAGAAGCAGCAGGGCGCTGGTGCGCTCGTCCGGCGGCATGGCCCGGGTGGGTGTGCTGCCGAGCCAGGCCGAGTCGGGCCCGGTCCGGAATCCGGTCAGCGGGTCGGCCGACGCCCACACCGGCGCCCACCGGCAGGAGAAGATCTCCGGCTCGTCCCCCGCGCCCCGCCGTCGGACGGTGGTGCAGTCGTAGAGGTCGGAGAGGCTGCCCGTGCGGTGAAACCGGTTCGCGTCCAGCGCGTACAGCCCCGAGTCGGCGAAGATCGTCGCGAACTTCGCCAGGACGGGATCCGCGGCCACTTCGAACTCGGGTTCGGCGCCCTGATCGGCCAAGCTCGCCAGGTATTCGCGCAACGACCCGTGTCCGTCCATGCCAACCCTTCCGGTGCATCCAATTCAGTATGGCCCCGCACCAGGTGGGGGCCCGGCCGCGGGTCGGCAGCCTGAGGCCCAACCGCCCGGTCAGCCGCCGGACCGGGTCCGCCCGGCGAACCGCACGCCGACCAGGGCGACCGCGACCATGGTCAGGTCCAGGCCGACGAAGGCGGCGGTGTAACTGATGTAGGAGTGCACCGCGGCGGCGACCAGCACCCCGCCGAGGCCGGTGGTGAAGGCACTGACCACGTTGTCGGACAGTTGCAGCGCCGAGGAGTCGCGGCCGCGATCCTCGTCCGTGGTGAGGTCGAGCATGATGACGCCGACGCTCGACATAGCCAGGCCGGCCCCCAGTCCGGCGACCGGCCAGGCCACGTACATCAACCAGCCCGGCGCGCTCGGCACCGCGGCCACCGCGGCGCCAGCACAAGCCGAGGCCATGAACGCGAAGCCCGACCGAACCAGCGTGGACCGGCGACCGGCCATCGCGTCGCGCCCCTGCCACCACGAACCGCTGGCCCAGCCGAGGGCGGAACCGAGCAGCGGCAGTCCGGCTTCGGTCGGTCCGTATCCGTGCTGAACCGTCAGCGCCAGCGGGATCAGTGACTCGGTACCGAACATCGCCCCGGCCAGCAGCCCGCGCAGGGCGACCGTGGCCGGCACTCCCTGCCGGATCCGCAGCGTGCCCGCCGGCACCAGTCCGACGACCCCCCACCCGAGCGTCGCCGCGCCCGCCACGGCCGCCGCCAGCCACGGCCAGCTTGGTTGCTGACCCGCCTGCAGCAGTACGGCAACGCCAACCGCGACCGCCAGGGCCCGGGTCAGGCGACCCCACGCCGCGGGGTCGGTCGAGCGCGGGTGGCCGGACAGCGAGCGCAGCGCGGGCACCATCAGCACGCCGCCCAGCGCCACGAGCGGCACCAGCCCGAGGAACACCGCCCGCCAGCTGACGTGCTGGGTGAGGAAGCCGGCCACCGGCGGTCCCACCAGAGAGGGGACCACCCAGGCCGAGCTGATCGCCGCGAACATCTTGGGGCGCAGTGCGGCCGAATACCCTTCGCCGATCACGACGTAGATGGCGGTGATCAGCAGGCCGCCGCCGAGACCCTGCACCACCCGCCCGGCGACCAACTGCCCCATGTCAGTGGCGGTACCCGCCACGAACAGGCCACCGGTGAAAGCGACGAGGCCGGCGACCAGCGGACGGCGCGGGCCGCTGCGGTCGCTCATCGCGCCCGAGATGACCAGTCCCACGACGTTGGCGATGATGAATCCCGAGAACGCCCAGCCGTAGTGGGACAGCCCGTGCAGGCGCCGGGCCGCGGTCGGCATGGCCGTCGCCACCGACATCGCCTCGAACGCGATGAGGGTGACCAGGATGACCAGACCGACGCTGGTCAGGCGCAACGCGGGGTCGAAGATCGATCGTCGGGATTCGCTTGGCGGCGGCCGCCGACGTCCTGATCGTCGGCCTCTCAGCCGGGCGACCCGCCGCAGCAGAGCCGGCACCGGGGCCAACCGCGCATCAGCCGCCGCCGTGGCCTCGTCGCGCGCACCCAGCTCCGCCGTCACCACTCCAGCATGCAAGGTGAACCAGCGTTGAGGTCAACTCCTTTGCCGTCCGGTGGGCGGCCGTGGACTGGGACGCCAGAGGGGGCGGCGGGATCAGCCCGCGCGCCTGGTGAGCTCCTCGGTCAGCGCCGGGGCGACCGCGAACAGGTCACCGACCACGCCGAAGTCGGCCAGCTCGAAGATCGGCGCCTCGCGGTCCTTGTTGATGGCGACGATCGTCTTGGACGTCTGCATGCCGGCCCGGTGCTGGATGGCGCCGGAGATGCCGACGGCCACGTAGAGCTGCGGCGACACGGTGACGCCCGTCTGCCCGACCTGCATCTGGTGCGGCACCCAGCCGGCGTCGGTGGCGGCGCGGGAGGCGCCCACCGCGGCCCCGAGGGAGTCGGCCAGGGCCTCGATCACCGCGAAGTTCTCGGCCGAGCCGACGCCGCGTCCGCCCGAGACGATCACCGAGGCATCGGCCAGCGCCGGCCGCGAGCCCTTGGCCTCGACCACCGAGTCGAGCACCTCGGCCGCGCTCGCCTGGTCCGACAGACTCACCTCGACTGTCACCACCTCGGCCGCCGCCCGGGCTTCCACCGGAGCCACCGAGTTGGCCCGCAGGGTGATCACCGGCACGCCGTGACTGACCTTGGAGCGCACGCTCACCGAACCGCCGAAGACGGACTGGGTGGCCACCGCCTGGCCGTCGACCGCTACCGCATCGGTGAGGATGCCGCTGCCCAGCTTGAGCGCCAGCCGGGCGCCGATCTCCTTGTTGTCACGGGTGCTGGCCAGCAGTACCGCGGTCGGCGAGACCTGAGCGACGAGGTGGGCCAGGATCTCGGCCGACGGGCCCGCCAGGTACCGGCGGGCGTCTTCGCTCTCGGCGACGTAGACCTTGATCGCGCCGAAGCGAGCCAGTCCCTCGTTGAGCGCGGCCGCGGCACCCGGCCCGCCGATCACCACAGCGGCCGGCTGCCCGAGCGCGGCGGCGGCGGTCAGCAATTCGCTGGTGATCTTCTTGACGGTGCCGTCGGCGTGCTCGACGAGTACCAGTACCTCGGCCATAGTCGGTGTGCCTTTCCTCGATTCGGGAAGCCGCAGTGGTGGGCGGAACGCGGTTCGGGCCGGATCAGATGAGCTTCTTGGCCTGCAGGAAGTCGGCGATCTGGGCCGCGCCGGTGCCACCGTCGTCCTTGACCACGATGCCGGCCGCACGCGGCGGCGCGTTCTCGAACTCGATCACCTGGCTGCTGGCGCTGGCCAGCCCCACCGCTGCGGCGTCCAGACCCAGATCGGCCACCGACCGGGTCTCGATCGGCTTCTTCTTGGCCGCCATGATCCCCTTGAAGGACGGGTACCGCGGGTCGTTGATCTTTTCCACGACCGACACCACCGCGGGCGTCGAGCCCTGAACCGTGTCGTAGCCGCCGTCGGTCTGACGCTCGATGGTCACCGTCGACCCGTCGACGGTGACCTTGCGGGCGTGGGTCAGCTGAGCGACTCCGAGGGCCTCGGCCAGCAGGGCCGGCACGATGGACAGGCGGGCATCGGTGGACTCCGACCCAGCGATGACGAGGTCCCATTCCAGCCCCTGCACCGCCTTGGCCAGCACGGTCGCGGTCTGCAGCGCGCAGGATCCGTGCAGGGCCTCATCGCTGACGTGGACCGCCTTGTCGGCTCCCATGGAAAGTGCCTTGCGGATGGACTCGATCGCCCGCTCGGGGCCCATCGACAGCACGGTCACCTCGCCGCCGTGCGCCTCCTTCAGGCGCAGGCCCTCCTCGATGGCGTACTCGTCGATCTCGTTGATGACGGCGTCGACCGAGGCGCGGTCGAGGGTCTTGTCCGAGTCGAGCAGGCGGCGATCGGCCCACGTGTCGGGGACCTGCTTGACCAGAACGACGATGTTCGGCATCGGTGCGATCTTCTCTCTCGGGTCGACGGGCGCCGGTGCGACCCGACCAGGCGCAGCCGGCTCAGGTTACCGGGCGGTAGCCGGGTGGCTCCGCGGTGGCTCCGCGGTGGCTCCGCGGTGGTGTTCATCGTCGCATCGCCGGCCCGTCCGCGGTCGGCCGTGGCGGTGTGGACGGGCGATGCGTGATCACGCGCACCCCGAGCAGGCCGCCGGCTAGGGTCAGCCCGACCGTCGCCAGCACCAACAGTCCGGCGGTGTCGAACCGGGCGTCGTCGGCCGAGTCCACCCAGACCGGCCCGGCATCGGGGCAGGCCACCGCGACGTCGCCGTTGAGCGGGGCCACGAACGTCGCGAGGCGGTGCAGGACCCGCTCGTCGTAGGCCAGCGGCGTGACGTTGAGGTCACCGGCCCGGCCCGCGGCGGTGGAAAACGTACAGCTGATCCGGACGTCGGACGTGCCTTGGCGGGCGACGAGCAGTCGCAGACCGTCCCGGCTGGATACGTCGTAGGTTCGCCCGGCCGTGACGCGCACCGTCGCCGAGGGGCGGCCCGAGTCCCAGGAATGATCGCCGGAGACGGCCACCCGCAGGTGGGCCAGCCAGGCCAGTCCGGCCAAGCTGAGCAGGACGGCAGCGGCGAGGGCCCCCGGGCCCCGGGGCCGGCGCGCGGCGCGGCTTTCCCCGGCCCGGGTGGGCCTGCTCAACGTTCGCTCCACTTACCCGTGGCCACGAACGTCTCCAGCGTGCTCGTGGGCGCCTGCAGGTCGAGCTCACGTCCGGCCACCCACTCGTCGTCGTAGACCGAGTGCAGGTAACGCTCGCCGCCGTCGCACTGCAAGGTGACGACGCTGCCCGTCTCGCCGGCGGCCCGCATTTGCGCAGCCAGCCGCAACGACCCCCAGAGGTTGGTGCCGGTCGAACCGCCGGCCCGCCGCCCGGTGACCCGGTACAGGAACCGGGCGGCGGCCACCGAGGCCGCGTCCGGAACCGAGATCATCCGGTCCACCACCCCGGGCGCGAAGCTCGGCTCGACGCGGGGGCGCCCGATGCCCTCGATGCGCGACGGACGACCCGTGTGGTGGTCCGGCGCGTCGGTCAACCAGCCGTCGAAGAAGGCCGAGTTCTCAGGATCCACGACGCACACCGAGGAAGCCAGCCGGCGGTAGCGCACGTACCGGCCGATCGTCGCGCTGGTCCCGCCCGTCCCGGCACCGACGACGATCCACCGGGGAACGGGATGCCGCTCCTGGGCCAACTGGGCGAAGATCGACTCGGCGATGTTGTTGTTGCCGCGCCAGTCGGTGGCCCGCTCGGCGTAGGTGAACTGGTCGAGGTAGTGCCCGCCGGTCTCCGCGGCCAGGCGGGACGCCTCGGCGTAGATGGTCGTCGGGTCCGCCACGAGGTGGCAGCGACCCCCCTCGGCCGCGATCAGGTTCACCTTCTCGGTGCTCGTCGTGGCCGGCATCACCGCGACAAAGGGCAGCCCCAGCATCCGGGCGAAGTAGGCCTCGGACACCGCGGTCGAGCCGGAGGACGCCTCGATAACCGTGGTCTGCGGCCCGATCCAGCCGTTGCACAGTCCGTAGAGGAACAGCGAGCGGGCCAGCCGGTGCTTCAGGCTGCCGCTCGGATGGGTCGACTCGTCCTTGAGGTAGACGTCGATGCCCCATTCCACCGGCAGGTCGAAGACCACCAGGTGGGTGTCGGCCGAGCGGTTGGCGTCGGCCTCCACGCGGCGCACCGCCTCGTCCACCCACGCCCGCCGTGATGGGCTGGACCGATCGACGTCGCGGCTGGGCAGCACGAGCCCAGACCCTACTGGCGTCGTCGCCATCAGCCGGGCTTCGGCTTACCCCCGCACCGGGGGTTGGTGGAGTCGGGGTTCGTTGCCCAATCGAGACATCGGTGGCGCAATTCGGCGGCGATCGTCCGTAACCTGTGTGCCATGGCAGAGCCCGCTGCTACGTCGACCCCGGTTTCCGAGCGCACCAGCTCTCCCCTCGTCTTGCTGGAATCGGTGGACAAGCACTTCGGCTCACTGCAGGTGTTGAAGAACATCAGCCTCAGCATCAACCGCGGTGATGTTGTGGTCGTCATCGGCCCGTCCGGCTCGGGCAAGTCGACGCTGTGCCGGTGCATCAACCGGCTCGAGACGGTGGGGTCGGGCTCGATCCGGATCGACGGGCAGCCGTTGCCGACCGAGGGCAAGCAGCTGGCGGCGATGCGGGCCGAGGTCGGCATGGTGTTCCAGAGCTTCAACCTTTTCGCCCACAAGTCCGTCCTCGACAACGTCACTCTGGGGCCGCGCAAGGTGTTGGGCCAGGCCAAGGCCGAGGCCGAGCGCACCGGCATGGAACTGCTCGAACGGGTCGGGGTGGCCGACCAGGCCCAGAAGCTCCCGGCGCAGCTGTCCGGCGGCCAGCAACAACGCGTCGCGATCGCCCGGGCGCTGGCGATGAAGCCCAAAGTGATGCTGTTCGACGAGCCGACCTCTGCCCTCGACCCGGAGATGATCAACGAGGTGCTCGATGTGATGACCGGTCTGGCCGCCGAGGGCATGACGATGATCGTCGTGACCCACGAGATGGGCTTCGCCCGGCGAGCGGCCAACCGCGTCCTGTTCATGGACGAAGGCGAGATCGTCGAGGACGGGCCACCCGAGGAGTTCTTCTCCCGGCCGAAGTCCGATCGGGCCAAGGACTTCCTGGCCAAGATTCTCACGCACTGATCGAGGTCCTCACCCACCGACCGACGGATTCCCGACCGAAATGAGGTTTGACCAGATGGCGAGACGATGGACACGACTGGGCGCTGGCCTGCTGGCCTTGGGTCTGACCGTCGGGCTGGCCGCGTGCGGTTCGCGTGGCGGCGGCAGCAGCGGCGGCAGTTCGGGCAGCAGCTCAGGCGTCGCGGACAAGGCGAAGAAGGACAAGAAACTCACCATCGGCATCAAGTTCGACCAGCCGGGTCTCGGCCTGAAGACGCCGAACGGCAGCTACGCCGGGTTCGACGTCGACGTGGCCAAGTACGTGGCCGGCAAACTGGGGGTGCCTGAGAGCGGCATCACCTTTGTCGAAGCCAAGAGCGCCAACCGCGAGAACCTGCTCTCGACCGGTCAGGTCGACCTCATCTTCGCCACCTATTCGATCACTGACGCGCGCAAGCAGAAGGTCGACTTCGCCGGCCCGTACTTCATCGCGCACCAGGATCTGCTGGTGCGCGCCGACGACGCCACCATCACCGGTCCCGACGCGCTGAACAACGGTCGCAAGCTGTGCTCGGTGACCGGCTCGACGTCGGCGCAGAAGGTCAAGGACAAGTTCGCCAAGGGCGTGCAGTTGCAGGAGTACTCGAAGTACTCCGACTGCGTGAGCGCGCTGTCGAGCAAGGCCATCGACGCGGTGACCACTGACGACGTGATCCTCGCCGGCTTCGCCGCGCAGAGCCAGTACAAGGGCAAGCTCAAGGTGGTCGGCAAGGGCTTCAGCGACGAGAAGTACGGCGTCGGCATCAAGAAGGGTGACACCGCCGGCATCGACGCGGTCAACACCGCACTCAAGGCGATGATCACCGACGGCGCGTGGAAGAAGTTCCTCGACGCCAACGTCGGTCCGTCCGGCTACACGATCCCGGCCCCGCCGAGCCCCGGTTCGGCCTGAGCCCGCGTGGACTTCAGCTTCCTGAGCGACCCCCGCTACGACATCTGGGCCGCGTTCCGCGTCACTGTGGAATTGACGCTGCTCGCGGCGATCGGGTCGCTGGTCTGGGGCACCGCGCTGGCGGCGATGCGCGTCGGCCCGGTGCCGGTGATGCGGGCGTTCGCGACGGTCTACGTCAATATCTTCCGCAACACGCCGCTCACCGTCATCCTCGTCAGTTGCTCACTGGTGCTGTCCAACTACCTGGGTTTCCGCCTGGCCGGAACCAACTCGCCGACGTTCATCAAGGACAACAACTTCCGGCTGGCGGTCTTCGGCCTGGTCGTCTACACCTCGACCTTCGTGAGTGAGGCGATCCGCTCGGGCATCAACACCGTCCCGCCCGGTCAGGCCGAGGCCGCCCGGGCCATCGGGCTCCCCTTCACCCGGGTGCTGACGCTCATCGTCCTGCCCCAGGCCGTGCGCGCGGTGATCGCCCCACTGGCCAGCGTCCTGATCGCCCTCACCAAGAACACCACCGTCGCGGCCAGCATCGGCGTGGCCGAAGCCGCGCTGCTCATGAACACCATGGTCGAGAACGAGTCCGACAAGCTGGTCGCGGTGTTTCTCGTCTTCGCGCTGGGCTTCGTGTTGCTGACGCTGCCGGTCGGGCTGGTGCTCGGTTACGTCGCCCGGCGCGCGGCGGTTCGCCGATGACCGTCCTCTACGACGTACCGGGGCCGCGGGCCCGGCGGCGCAACCTGGCCCTCTCCGTCGCGTTCGCCGCCGCCCTGGTCGCGGCCGCGGGCTGGACCGCGACCAGGCTCAACGACAAGGGCGTGCTGACCCGCGACCAATGGCGCCCGTTCACGCGCGGCGACACCTGGACCCAGTTCGTGCTCCCCGGGTTGGAGAACACCCTCAAGGCGGCCGGCCTGGCGATGATCATCGCCTTGCCGATCGGTGTGGTCTTCGGCGTCGGGCGGCTGTCCGATCACCGGCTGGTGCGCTGGGTGGCCGGCACCGTGGTCGAGTTCTTCCGGGCCATCCCGGTGCTGCTGATGATGGTGTTCGCGTCGGTGCTGTTCACCAAGTACTCCACCGTGCCGCTGGGCAACGTGCCGCTGATCGCCACCGTCACCGGCCTGGTGCTCTACAACGGTTCCGTGCTGGCCGAGGTGTTCCGCGCCGGCATCATGGCCCTTCCGGCCGGACAGACCGAAGCCGGCCTGGCGGTCGGCCTGAGCAAATCGCAGCTGATGCGCTCGATCCTGCTGCCACAGGCCACGACGACCATGCTGCCCACGATCGTGAGCCAGCTCGTGGTCGTGCTGAAGGACACCGCGCTGGGCGGCCTGTTGCTCATCAACTTCGTCGAGTTGCTGCGCACCGCCGACGGGATCAAGAACAACTACGGCAACGTGGTCCCGAGCTACATCGTGATCGCCGCGATCTACATCGCCCTGAACTTCGCGGTGTCCCAGATCGCCCGCGGGCTCGAGCGGCGGGTGCGCGGCCGGCGCGGTGGAGCCGCCGTCGGCCGGACCGACCAGATGATCCCCACCTTGCCCGGCACCGCCGCCGCCGGCTCGGGGTCCGGCCTCATTTAGCTCGCCCGAGCCGTGCGGGCGGTCAGGAACGGATCCCCCACGGCGCTTCCCCACCGCGCGGCCGATGCCACGACGAGCGGTTGCTCCGACCCGCTCGATCAGGCCCCGGTGAGGAAGTAGGGCACCACCTCGCGGGGATGGTTCAGGACGCTCAGCGCGCCGGCGCCGGCCAGCTCGCCCGGCGCGCCGTACCCCCAGCCGGCCCCGAGGGTGGCGATGCCGTTGGCCGCGGCGCCGTGGACGTCGTGGAATCGATCGCCCACCATCAGGACGGACGCCGGCTCCGGCGCGCCCAGGCGGCGCACCGCCTCGGCGACGATCGCCGCCTTGGTCCCCCGGCGTCCGGCCAGGTCGTCGCCGCTGACCACCTCGAAGTACGGGCTCAGGCCGAGGTGATCGAGGATCGCCGGCGCGAACGCCTTGGCCTTGCTGGTGGCCAACCCGAGCCGGATGCCGCCGGCGTGGAGCCGGGCCAGCGCGTCGGGGATCCCGGCGTAGACCGTGGTGACCAGCGAGCCGCCGCCCGCGCCGTAGTAGCGGCGGTAGATGGCGATGGCCTCCTCAAACCGGTCGGAGCCCACGTACGGGCCGAGCGAGTCGCGAAACGGCGGTCCGAGGAACGTCCGTTCGGTCTCGGCATCCACCGGAGGCACTCCCAGATCGGCGAACATCCGGCGCAGGCTGGCCAGGATTCCCGGTGCCGAGTCCGACGTGTCCCGTCCAGATCGAACAGGCCGACCCTCGGTGAGGGGCGGGACACGGGGGCCGTCCGGGCCACGGGCGCACTCGAGGATGGCGTGGGCGCCGGCGAAGCCGGAGCGGTCACCGGCCGACGAACCGCGCTCGGCCGGGCCCGTTCTCCACGAACGAGGCGATCCCGATCGTGCGGTCCTCGGTCGCGAACAGCCCGGCAAAGAGGTGTGACTCGAGGCGCAGGCCGCTGGCCAGGTCGCCGTCGAGGCCACCGTCGATCGCCGCCTTGGCCGCGCGCAGGGCCAGCGCCGGACCGACGCCGAACTGATCGGCCCACTCCCGCGCCGCACCGTAGACGTCAGTCGCCGGCACCACCCGGTCGACCAGGCCGATGGCCATGGCCTCCGCCGCCGCGACGAACCGGCCGGTGAAGATGAGGTCCTTGGCCCGGGCGGGCCCGATCAGGCGCGGCAACCGCTGGGTGCCGCCGGCCCCCGGGATGAGACCGAGCCGGACCTCGGGCTGGCCCCACCTCGCGTCGTCGGCGCTGATGCGGGCGTCCGCGGCCAGGGCCAGCTCGCAGCCGGCGCCCAGGGCGTAGCCGGTCACGGCCGCTACCACCGGCTTGGGGATGCGGGCCACCGCATCGACCGCACCGGTCAGAGCCTCGGCCCGCGCCACCATCCCGGCGTGGGTGGTCCGGTTGAACTCCTTGACGTCGGCGCCGGCGGCGAACACCTCCTCCCCGCCGTAGACGACGACGGCCCGCACGTCCTCGCGCGCACCGGCCTGGACCGCCGCGGCTCGGATCCCGGCCATCATCTCGGCGTCGAGGATGTTCATCGGCGGACGCTGGAGTCGGATCGTGGCGACGGCACCGTCGACCTCGAAGGCCACCCGTTCGGTCATGGCCGCGACCCTACCGAGCCGGCGCCGACCCGCCGGCTCCGGCGATTGCGCTCGGCTGGGCGGGTTCAGCGCCGGCGGGGGGCCGCTCGGGCGTAATAGCGGCCGTCGGTGCGCTCCAGCAGGAGCGGGAGGCCGAAGGTGGCCGACAGGTTCTCGGCGGTCAGCACGGTGGCGGCGAGGCCGGATGCGACCACGGCGCCGTCGCGCAGCAGCAGGGCGTGGGAGTACCCGACCGGGATCTCCTCGACGTGGTGGGTGACCAGCACGCTGGCCGGGGCGTCCGGATTGCGGGCCAGGCGGGTCAGCCGGCGCAGGAGGTCCTCGCGGCCGCCGAGGTCCATCCCGGCGGCCGGTTCGTCGAGCAGGAGAAGCTCGGGGTCGGTCATGAGGGCCCGCGCGATCTGCACGCGCTTGCGTTCGCCCTCGCTCAGAGTGGCGAAGGTGCGCTCGGACATGCCGGAGACGCCGAGCTGACGCAGCAGGCCCTGGGCCCGCCGCCGGTCGGCCCGTCCGTAGGCCTCGCGCCACCTCCCGATCACCGAATAGCCGGCGCTGACCACGATGTCGACCACCTGCTCCTGGCCCGGAATGCGCTGGGCGAGCGCGGCACTGGCCAGGCCGATCCGTGGCCGCACCTCGAACAGATCCACCGCGCCCAGCCGCTCGCCAAGCACCCACGCGGCGCCGGAGCTCGGGTGCAGCTGGGCCGCGGCGATCTGCAGCAGGGTGGTCTTGCCGGCCCCGTTCGGGCCGAGGATCACCCATCGTTCGTCGAGCTCGACGGTCCAGTCGATGCGCTCCAGCAGTAGCTTGCCGCCACGCCGCACGCTCACCTGGGACAGCTGCACGACAGCGTCGGGGTTCACCTCCACGTCGGACGCGGGGGGGACAGGGCCGGGCATGGCCCCATCCAACCCGACCGGGCCGAAGTCCCACCGCAGCGCCGAGCCCAGCCACGCCGGCAATAGAGTGACGGGCCCTATGACCACGCACGAGGCATCCGCGGCCGGCCATCGGCCGGCCTGGCTGGGTACGCCGATGCCGCTCGGGGCCAGCTGGAACGGCGGCGGCACCAACTTCGCGGTGTACTCGGCGACGGCCGACGCGGTGTCCGTGGCCCTGTTCGACCGGGACGGCACCGAGACGCGGGTGCCGCTGCCCGACCGCACCTTCGACGTGTGGCACGGCTACCTGCCCGGCGTCGGTCCGGGGCAGCGCTACGGCTTCCGCTCGACCGGCCGCTACCGGGCCGACGCCGGCCAGTTCCACGACCCGAGCAAACTCCTGCTCGATCCGTACGCGCGCACCATCGAGGGCGACTTCGCCGATCACCCGAGTGTGTATCCGGGCAGCGCCGGGGACTCTGCCCCCTACGTCCCCCGCTCGATCGTGATCGCCGAGCCAGTCGAGCTCACTCCTGCGGCCGCCGGGCGACCCGACACTCCGTTCAGCGACTCGGTGATCTATGAGCTGCACGTGCGGGGTTTCACCCGCACCTTCTCCGGCGTGCCGCAGGCACAGCGAGGAACGTACGCCGGGCTCGGTTCGGCGGCCGCCATCGAGTACTTGCTGGGTCTCGGCGTCACGGCGGTGGAGCTACTGCCGGTCCAGCAGTTCGTCACCGAGCCGGCGGTGGCTCGACGGGGGCGGCGCAACTACTGGGGGTACAACCCGGTCGGGTTCTTCGCCCCGCACGCGGCCTACTCCTCGCAGCCGCCGGGGCTCGACGGCGCGGGTCCGGTGCGCGAGTTCCGGACGATGGTCGCCGCCCTGCACGGCGCCGGCATCGAGGTGATCCTCGACGTGGTCTACAACCACACCGCCGAAGGTCCCGTGAACGGGCCGGTCCTGAGCTTTCGCGGGCTGGACAATCACGCCTACTACCGGCACGCCTACGACAACACCGGCCAGTACCTCGACTACACCGGCTGCGGCAACACCGTCGACGCTCGCGTGCCGTCGACGCTCGGGCTGATCATGGATTCGCTTCGCTACTGGGTCAGCGTGATGGGCGTCGACGGCTTCCGGTTCGACCTGGCTTCCGCGCTTGCGCGTTCGCGCTACGACTTCGACCACTTCAGCGCGTTCTTCGCCGCGATCGCGCAGGACCCGGTGCTGGCCTCGGTCAAGCTCATCGCCGAGCCGTGGGATCTGGGCGCGAACGGCTACCAGGTGGGCCGCTTTCCGACCCGGTGGAGCGAGTGGAACGGCGCTTACCGCGACTCGGTGCGCGACTTCTGGGGCCGCGGCCGGAACGGGCACGGGATACGCGATCTGGCCTACCGCCTCACCGGCTCGTCGGACCTCTACCGCGACGACCGCCGCCAGCCCTGGGCATCGATCAACTTCGTCACCGCGCACGACGGCTTCACGCTGCGCGACTTGGTCTCCTACGAGACCAAGCACAACCTGGCCAATGGCGAGGGCAACCGGGACGGTACCGAGGACAACCGCTCGTACAACTGCGGGATCGAGGGCGAGACCAGCGACCCGGCGATCCGCGCCCTGCGGCTGCGGCAGGCTCGCAACCTGTTGACCACGCTGCTGCTGTCCACCGGGGTGCCCATGCTGACCGCCGGCGATGAGCGCTGGCGCACTCAGCTGGGCAACAACAACGCCTACTGCGTCGACGACCCGACGTCCTGGCTCGACTGGACCGAATCGGGCGAGACCGGGGACCTAACCGAGCTGACGCGCCGCCTGCTCGCTCTGCGCCGGGCGTCGCCGGTCCTGCGCCGACGCGACTTCTTCGACGGCGTCCCGCTCGGCGAAGGAGCGCCGGGAGTGCCCGGCACCCGCAAGGACGTCGCCTGGTTCGCCGCCTCGGGTCGAGAACTGGGCCACGCCGACTGGTTCGATCCGGCGCTGCGGACGGTGGGCATGTACCTCGACGGGCACGGCCTGCGGCACCGCGGCGCCCGCAACGAGGTGCTGGTCGACGCCTCCTACCTGCTGGTACTACACGCCGGCGATGACGACGTGACGTTCGCCCTGCCGGCCGCGCCGTGGGCCGACCGCTACCAGGTGATCATCGACACCAACCGCCCGGGTGGTGCCCCGCGACCGGCGAACGAACCGGTCGCCGGGGCGATCGCAGTTCCGGCCCACTGCAGCCTGCTGTTGCGCGTCGTCCGCGACTGATTCGCGCGGTGGCGTCATGCCGGTCGCCCACCGCGCATCGTCCAACATCAGTGGGTCCCGGCCGTGACGGTGAAGGCGAAGAACGGCGTCGAGTGGCGTCCGTCAGCAATCCACCACATGGGCTGAGTGGCACCGGAAGGGTTTCATGGACCAGGGGGCTCGACGGCTAGTCGGACGCGGTCGGAGACTGTATCCGTGCGAAGGCCCTACGACGTCGCGGGCGGGTTGGCGCAGTCGTACCTGTTCGAGGGCCTCACGACCGAGGAGCTCGAACCTCTGGTCGCGGTCGTCACCACCCGGCTGCTCGTGCGCGGCGAAACGCTGCTCCGGGTCGGCGGAACGGCCGACGAGATTTACGTGGTCCTCAGTGGCGAGGTGAAGGACTCGGTCGTCGACGCCGCGGGTAACGAAGTCGTGCACTTCCTGCACGGCCCCGGCATGACCTTCGGGGAGCCCGCATTCTTCGCGGTCGACCGGCGCCGCGTCCTCGAGGTGGTCGCCGTCGCCCCATCGGTGGTGATCCGACTCGGCCGGCGGGAGCTCGAGCCGTTCATGGCCCGGCATCCCTCGATCAAGGACCGGGCGTTGGAGAAGCTCGCGTCGAACACCAGGTGGCAGACGACGATGATCTCCTCGCTCCTGAGCCGTTCCCTGACCGATCGGCTCGTGCTGCGGCTGCTCGAACTCGTTGACTCCAGCCCGGAACGCCGGGCCGGGTTGTCGACGACGCCGAAGATCTCACAGTCGACGCTGGCGGCGATGGTGGGGGTCAGCCGCGAGAACGTGAACCGTGCGCTCTCGGCGTTGGCGGCGCAGGGTGCGATCCGCCAGGAAAACGGTCGCTACGTACTGGTGGACGAGGAACGGCTGCGCCGTGAACTCGCGAGAGACTGGCCGCTCGCCGCGCGTCGCGACCGCCGCCTCCACCCGCCGGCCGAGGACGGTGTGTCGTGACGGCACACGGCCGCAGTGACGCCACGACATAGCGCATCCGCCGCACCGCCGCCACCATTCCCCCTAACCGCACTTCAGGGGGACACCATGACCAAGACCCGTGCGCCGCTCGTTTCGTCGTTCCGCGCCGGATTCGATGGGCCCATCACGACGCCCGCCGATCCTGGCTACGACGCAGCCCGCGCGGTGTGGAACGGCATGATCGACCGGGCCCCAGCGCTCATCGCCCACTGTCGCAGCACGGCCGACGTCGTCGCTGCGGTGAATCTGACCCGGACGGCTGGCGTTGGGCTCGCCGTCCGGGCGGGCAGCCACAGCGTGGCCGGCTTCTCCGTCTGCGAGGACGGCGTCGTCATCGACCTCACCGGCCTGCGCGGGGTCACCGTCGACGTGGACCGGCAGCTGGCGGTCGTCGAGCCCGGCGCAACGTGGGCGGACTTCGACGCGGCGACCGGCGCGCATGGCTTGGCGACCACCGGCGGATTGGTCTCATCGACGGGCGTCGCCGGACTGACGCTAGGAGGCGGCATCGGCTGGTTGCAGCGCAAGTACGGGCTCGCGTGCGACAACCTGCGCTCCGCCCAGGTCGTCACCGCCGATGGCGATGTGATCGGTGCCGATGAGCAGCTGCTCTGGGGGCTACGCGGTGGTGGGGGCAACTTCGGCATCGTGACCCGTTTCGTGTTCGACCTGCACCCAGTAACGACGGTGCTCGGCGGCCTGTTGATGTTCCCGTTCGACCGCACCGAACAAGTGCTGCGGGCCTGGCGCGAATGGGCGGTCGACGCGCCGGACGAGGCGGCGTTGCTCGCGGCGATCAACTGTGCCCCCCCCCCGGAGCCGTTCGTGCCGCCGGAGCTGGTGGGCCAGCGCATCGTGGCGCTCGTCGGCTGCTGGTGCGGAGACCTGGCCGCGGGCGAGGAGTCGCTGGCGC
>JALZBL010000324.1 GCA_030947395.1 Actinomycetota bacterium
TGGCGCAGCCCGCGCCCGAATCGGTCGGTCTCGGCCGAGGTGAACGTGTCGGCGACCCAGCCGCTGGCGTTGTTGACCAGTATCTCGACCGGCCCGAAAGCCGCCTCGGCCCGGTCGAAGAGGATGCTCGGCGTAGCCGGATCGCCCAGATGGGCTTCCACCGATTCGGCGCGACCGCCGGCGCTCCTGATGGCCGCGACGACGCCGGCGGCATCGCCCGATCGCTGCTCCCGGTACGGAGCGGGCAGGGCGGCGTCCGATGAATCGGCCAGGCGCAGGTAACTGATCAGGACCGAAACGCCCTGGGCGGCGAGCTCCCGGGCCGTAGCCGCCCCGATGCCGTGGTTGGCGCCGGTGACCAGAGCCACTCGACCGGAGAGTGCGGGAAGGATCACCCGAGAGGTGCTCATCCGCCAAGGTTGCACCCTTGCGCCCTCCGTTCGCGCGAAGACCGGCTCCCGGTCCGCCAGGGGGAGGTGAGGCGCCCCGTCAGCGCGGGCCGTCCGTCGACCGGGGCAACCCGGCGAGCCATCGAGACGTGGCCCGCGGCGACGTGAGGCGCACCAGTGCCGGACCGCTCGGATCAGTAGCCCAGGCCCGGATGCGGGCCCGCTTGCGGGCGAAGGAGCGAAAGTGCCAGACCACGATCGACTCGCGCGAGAACACCTGCCCCAGCGTCTCGGTGTTGCCGTTGCAGATCGGTCGCTGGTCGAGGGTGCGCAACGTCGTGCGGCGCAGCAGCCGGGCCAGCGAGAGCCACCGCGGATAGTCCAGCGCGACGATCAGTTCGGCCCGGCCGAGCGGGACGTCGAGCCACGGGCCGTAGGCGGTGTCGAGGATCCAGCGCGGCTGGGCGCACAACAATGAGATGCGTCGGCGTTGCTCGTGCGCCGCGATCGGGGTCCAGTCCGGCTCCCAGGTCAGCTCGTCCACCGAGTGCCACGGCAGCCCAGTCCGATCGGCGATCCGCTCGGCCAGCGTGGTCTTCCCGGAGCCGGTGACTCCGTAGATCAGGATCCGGTCGGCCACGCGAAGGATGGTAGGTGCGCCCGCGCCCTCGGTAGCGTTCACCGGATGAACGGGGCCGACGCCGCAGACGACGAGCCGCCCGTGAATCCCTGCCTGGGTGCGGCGCTCGAGCTGGCCGGCTGGCGCCGGTCAGTCGCCGAGCTGTACGCACGGGTGCGGGCCGAGAGCGATCCGGTGCAGGCCCACGCGCGGTGGCGCCGCGATCGCGACCGGCTGTTCCTCGAACACCCGCAGAGCCCGTTGCCGCCCGAGGATCCGCTGCGGCGCACCGGCTTGCCGTACTGGCCCTACGACGCGACCCTGCGTTTCGTGCTGCCCCTCCTGGCGGCCGACCGCCCCGAGCGGCTGCGGGTCAAGACCGCGGGCGACGGCACCGTGCGGCTCGCCCGGTTGGGCCGGGTGCAGCTGCCCGAGCCGGTGAGTGCGTCGATGGACTTGTGGTGGCTCGAGCAGTATGCCGGTGGGCTCTTCCTGCCGCTGCGCGACGGCACCGCCGGCGCCGAGACCTACGGCGGCGGCCGCTACTTGCTCGACTCGGCCAAGGGCGCGGACCTCGGCGGTGGCTCCGGCACCTTGGTGGTGGACCTGAACTTCCTCTACCACCCGTCGTGTCGCTACGACAGTGCCTGGAGCTGCCCGTTGGCCCCCGCGGGCAACACCACGGCGACGCCGATCCGCGCGGGCGAGCGAGTCTGACCGGCCGGGGCTTGAGGCCAAGATTGGCGGCTCGGCCCGTCCGATGAGGGTTGGCCGCCAATCCCGCGCATGGGATGGGATGCGCTCAGGTCTCCTCGATCTCGGAGTACAGGATGCGCACGCCGCCGGTGGCCAGGCCGAAGATGCTCGGGAAGAGCGCTCCCGCCTGCGCGGTGGTGACCGCCGCGCTGGCGGTTTCGTAGTCCGGGAAGTACATGTCGATCATCCGGTAGGCCGGCGTCGGGGTGCCGTCCTCCTTGGGCCACACCTTCGACGTCTCGAACCGCTCCAAGCCGGGCAGCTGCTTGGCCAATGCCGCCTGACCCTCGGCGTAGCCGGTTTCGAAGGCCTCGGAATCGGTCGGGTTGTCGTATATGACGGTGATCTTTGTGGGCATGCTCGCCACGCTATCGGCTCCGTCCAGGCCGGGCCCGAAGGGTCGAGCGGGCCATGATGTCTGTAGCGTTGCTATTCGTGGATTACCGACCCCTTGGCCACAGCGGCTGCGCCGTCTCGACGCTTGCCCTCGGCACCATGACCTTCGGCACGGAGACTGACGAGGCCGCCGCCCACGACCAGCTCGACCGCTTCCTCGCCGCGGGCGGCAACCTGATTGACACTGCCGACGTGTATTCCGCGGGAGCGTCCGAGGAGATCATCGGGCGGTGGCTCAGCGCGCGACCGCCCGACGTCACCGAGCCCATCGTGTTGGCGACCAAGGGCCGCTTCCCCACCCACGACCAGCCCAACGGCGCCGGCCTGTCCAGCCGGCACCTGACCCGGGCGCTCGACGCGTCCCTACGGCGCCTGCAGGTCGAGCACATCGACCTGTACCAGGTGCACGCGTGGGATCCGCACACCCCGCTCGAGGAGACGCTGCGCACCCTCGACGGCTTCGTCCGGGCCGGCAAGATCGGCTATTACGGCCTTTCGAACTTCACCGGTTGGCAGCTGACCAAGGCGGTCGACCTGGCGCGCGCTCTGCAGCTCTCGGCCCCAGTGACCTTGCAGCCGCAGTACAACCTGCTGGTGCGCGAGATCGAGTGGGAGATCGTCCCGGCCGCGCTCGACGCCGGCTTGGGCCTATTGCCGTGGTCGCCCCTCGGCGGGGGGTGGCTGTCGGGGAAGTACCGA
>JALZBL010000058.1 GCA_030947395.1 Actinomycetota bacterium
CGGCCCGGCTGGGCCGACGCCGCGGCGGTGCACCGCCTTGCGTGGACTTCTGGCTGGCCGGGAGCGCGCTGGCCCTGGCGCTGATCGGCGCGGTGCTGGTCTACTCGGCCACCCGTTCGGGGCAGACCGGCGACGGTGCCTCACCCCGGGCCTACCTCTATCGGCACCTGGTCAACGTGGGGCTGGCCGTCGCGCTGGCGACCCTCGCCGCCCGCTGGGATTCCCGGCGGTTGCGACTGGCCGGTCCGGTCCTCTACTTGGCCGGCGGCGTCGGTCTGGTCGCCGTGCTGCTGATCGGAACCACGGTCAACGGCGCGCGCGCCTGGATCCGCCTGCCCGGTGGCCTGCAGGTGCAACCGGCCGAGTTCGCCAAACTCGGGCTGGTGGTTGGCCTGGCCGGCTGGTTCGTCGAGCGCGGGATCGGCCGCCGGGTCGGGGCCGTGCCGCCGGCGCGCGACGTGCTGGTGGCCCTGGCCCTGTGCGCGGTGCCGTTGCTGCTGATCATGCGCCAGCCGGACCTCGGCTCGGCCATGGTCGTCGCCGTCGCCGGGTTCGGCGTGCTGCTGGCCGCCGGCGTGCCGGCCCGTTGGCTGCTAGGGCTCGTGTTCGTCGGCGCGGTGGTCGCGGTCCTGAGCGTGCGGGCCGGCCTGCTGGCCGACTATCAACTGGCTCGCTTCACCTCCTTCACCGACCCCGGCCGCGACCTGCAGGGGGTGTCCTACAACGTGCATCAGGCCCACATCGCGATGGCCAACGGTGGGCTGCTCGGGCGCGGGCTGTTCCACGGCCCGCAGACCGCCGGTGGCTTCGTGCCGGAGCAACAGACCGACTTCGTGTTCAGCGCCGCCGGCGAACAGTTCGGCTTTCTCGGCGCGGCGGTGATTGTCGGCCTCTACGGGTTGTTGCTGTGGCGGGCCCTGCGCATCGCGGCCACCGCCGACGCCGCCGGGCGACTCGTCGCCGTCGGGGTCGTGTGCTGGTTCGCGTTCCAGGTGTTCGAGAACATCGGCATGAACCTCGGCCTCACTCCGGTCACCGGCCTGCCGTTGCCCTTCGTGTCCTACGGTGGCTCCTCGATGTTCGCCGGCGCGCTGGCGATCGGGTTGTTGCAGGCGGTGCGGGCCGGCCCCGACCGATCGGTAGCCGCGTCGAGGTTGCCGCGTCCGCTACGGTCGCGCTGACGACTGCACCGAACCCAACGCTCGCCGGCGCCGGCGGGAGAGGCGGAACCCGCGTGGCCCACGAGGTACAGGCCGTCGTCGCCCGCGCCAAGGGGGAACCGGTCTCGCTCGAGACGATCGTGGTGCCCGACCCCGGACCGGGTGAGGCACTGGTCAAAGTGCAGGCCTGCGGCGTCTGCCACACCGACGTGCACTACCGCGACGGCGGCATCAACGACGACTACCCGTTCCTTCTCGGGCACGAGGCGGCCGGCGTCGTGGAAGCCGTCGGTGACGACGTGCGCGACGTCGTGCCCGGCGACTTCGTCATCCTGAACTGGCGCGCGGTGTGCGGGCAGTGCCGGGCTTGCCGGCGTGCCCGGCCGTGGTACTGCTTCGACACGTGCAACGCCACCCAGAAGATGACGCTGACCGACGGCACCGAACTCGCCGCGGCCCTCGGCATCGGCGCCTTCGCCGAGAAGACCCTCGTCGCGGCCGGCCAGTGCACCAAGGTCGATCCGGCAGCCTCCCCCGCTGCGGCCGGCCTGCTCGGCTGCGGCGTCATGGCCGGACTGGGCGCGGCGATGAACACCGGCCACGTCGGCCGGGGCGACTCGGTGGCGGTGATCGGATGCGGCGGCGTGGGCAATGCGGCCGTCGCCGGGGCGCGGCTGGCCGGTGCGTCGAAGATCGTCGCGGTCGACGTCGAACCCCGAAAGCTCGAGTGGGCCCGGGGCCTGGGCGCCACCGCTCTCGTCGACGCCCGTGACGTCGACCCGGTCGAGGCGATCCGCAGCTTGACCGGCGGGTTCGGCGCGGACGTCGTGATCGACGCGGTTGGGCGTCCGGAAACCTGGACCCAGGCCTTCTACGCTCGCGACCTGGCCGGGACCGTGGTGCTGGTGGGTGTGCCCACACCGCAGATGAGGATCGAACTGCCGCTGCTCGACGTCTTCGGCCGGGGTGGGGCGTTGAAGTCGTCGTGGTACGGCGACTGCCTGCCGTCGCGCGACTTTCCGGTACTGATCGAGCTGTACTTGCAGGGCCGTCTCGACCTCGACGCGTTCGTGTCCGAGACGATCGGACTCGGCGACGTGGAGGCCGCCTTCGCCAAGATGCACCGCGGCGAGGTCCTCCGCTCGGTCGTCGTCCTGTGATTGGCCGGGCCAGGTCGGTGATCGGCCGGTGAGCGGGGCGTTGCGGGTTGATCGGGTCGTCACCTCCGGGACGTTCTCCCTCGACGGCGGCACGTGGGACGTCGAGAACAACGTCTGGCTGGTCGGCGACGACGACGAGGTGCTGGTCATTGACGCCGCGCACTCGGCCCCGCCGATCCTGGCCGCGGTCGGGCACCGCCGGGTAATCGCGATCGTGGGCACGCACGGGCACGACGACCACGTCAGCGTTGCCCCGATGCTCTCGGTGCTCACCGCGGCGCCGGTGCTGCTGCATCCGGGCGATGACGTCCTGTGGCGGATGGTGCATCCCGCCCGTCCGTACGGGGAGCTGGCCGACGGTCAGGTGATCGACGTCGCCGGCGAGGCGGTGCGCGTGTTGCACACCCCGGGCCACTCCCCGGGATCGGTGTGTTTCCACGTGCCCGCGCTGGAGGCGGTGTTCTCCGGCGACACCCTGTTCAAGGGCGGTCCGGGTGCTACCGGCCGGTCCTACAGCGACTTCGCCACGATCATTTCCTCGATCCGGGACCGGCTGCTCACCCTGCCCGGCCGCACGCTGGTGCACGCCGGGCACGGGGACGACACGTCCATCGGCGGCGAGGCGATCTCCCTGCAGGAATGGATCCGTCGCGGCCACTGACCGTCGTCCAGGTCGGTGGCTCGCCAGGGATCCGGCCACTGGCCGTTGTCTACCCGCTGTCAGTCGGGAAGGGCGACGACGGCGTCCACCTCTACCAGCAGGTCCGGTCGAAACAGCGCCGCCACCTGGATCAGGGTGCTGGCTGGGTTCGAACGATCGCGCAGCCGCGGGCGCAGGATCGCGTCGCGCGCGTCGCGGATCTTCTGCACCTCGGTGGCGTCGACGACGTACCAGCCCAGGCGGGCCATATCGGCCCAACCGGCGCCCAGGGCGGCAAGCACCCGCTACAGGTTGCCGAGGGCCTGGCGGGTCTGCGCGCCCAGGTCGCCCGGCCCGACCAGCTGGCCGTCGAGATCGAGCGCGACCTGACCCGCCACGAAGGCCAGCCGGCCGGTCGGCCGCGGACCCGGGCGGGCCGTTGGCAGACCCGTCACTGAGGAGTGGCCTACGCGTCGCCGAGGTAGAACCGAGCGCCCTGATCGTCCGTGCAGAGGGCCGTCGTGCCGTAGGGCATCCGGTTCGGTGGTTCGATCACCACACCACCGGCCCGGATCACCCGATCGGCCGCGGCGTGCACGTCGGCGACCTTCCACATCGCCACGGTGACGCCGTCCCCGCCACCGTGCAGGCCGATCATCGGCGCGGTGTCGACCGGTCCCCATCCGTCCTCCATCCGGCCCGGCTCGAAGCGCCAGCCGAACACCGTGGAGTAGAAGTCGCGGAACCGTTGCGACGACGGCACGCCGTAGGTGATGTAGGAGGCGTCGCCCGGTCCGCGGCCGTTTACCGCCGGCCGCGGCGTCCCGGGCTCGATGGCCGCCAACCCGAAAGGCACGCCCTGGTCGTCGGCGCAGAGCACATGGCCGCCGGCCGGCTCGCCCACCTGCCCTCCGGCCGCCCGCACCGCGCCGAGCGCACCCGCGACGTCGGTCACGGCGTGCACGCAGACCAGCGTGCTCCGCTCGTGGCCGCCCTCGATGCGGGTGAGTACCGCGGTTTCCCGCACGCCGCGGTCACCCCGGTCGCGGTCGTAGGACCAGCCCAGCACCGCGGTGTAGAACCGGGCGGCCCGGTCGGCGTCGGGCGTCCGCCACACCAGCGCGGCAACATCGCCGGGGCGAATCCGCTCGGTCGGGGTGGGTGCGGTCATTGGCCCGGAAAGCATCCAGCGGTGGCCGAACGGATCTATGACCGAGGCGTTGCGGGCACCGTAGTTCTCGTAGGGCTCGCGTTCGACCCGGGCGCCGGCAGCCCGAAGGCGTTCCAGGGCGGCGTCAGTGTCGGCCACCTCGATCATCAGGCTCACCGGCACGCCTTCCGGCGCCGGCGCGACGACCCCGATCTCGGGGTGCTCGTCGGACAGGTAGATGCTCCCGCCGCCCATCGCGAGCTCGGCGTGCCCGATCCGTCCGTCGCCCATCACGTACGGCTCGCCGACCGTCTCGGCGCCGAAGCCGTCCGCGTAGAACTCGATCGCCGCGCGCGCACCGCGCACCGCCAGGTACGGCAGGGCCCCGGCCCGGGGCACCCGCGAGGTCTCGGCCGGGGCGGTCTCGGAGCTCTCGGCGGTCCGGGTGCTGCGGGCGGTCTGGTTCGGCTCGGTCACGGTCACAGTGCTCACGACTCCCGTTGGTAGGTCCAGTGCCCGGTGAAGGCGGGCGCGCAGGTCGGCGGTGAAGGAAGGGGCCGGCGCGACCGGGGGGATTGGTGTCGCGAGCACGGACAGGGGGTCGACGTCACGCATGGTCGCCTCCCTTCCTCGGTTGGGCCGGTTGGGCCGGTCGGTCAGCCGGGTCAGCCGGTTCGGTGTACGCGCGCCGAAAGGCGGTCCGCGCTCGGACCAGTAGGCCCTCGGTGGCGTGCAGGCTGCGGCCCAGCACTGCGGCCACCGCCGGCACCGGCAGGTCGTCGACGTAGCGCAGGGTGAGCGCGCAGCGGTGGTGGGGGGCCAGCCCGCTCAGCGTGCGCCAGGCCGCGTCCCGATCCAGCACCTCGTCCCACGGGTCTGCGGCGGCGTCGGTGAGCGGTTCCAGTGCGGTGAGCCGGGCCCGTTCGCGCGCGGCCCGGCGCCAGTGGTCGGCCAGCTTGTGCCGCGCCACGCCGATCAGCCACGCTCGGCTCAGCGGCGGTGACGCAGGGCCGCGCACGGCGTCGGCCGCGGCCAGGAACGTCTCGGACGTCAGATCCTCGGCGACGGTCACCGAACCGCAGCGGGTGACGAGGTAGCCGTAGACGTAGGGCAACGCCTCGTCGTAGAGCGCCACCAATTCCGACCGGTCCGACGCGGCGCTGCCCGAGCCTGCGCTCATGTGAGGTAGTCGTCGGCCGGGGCGGTTTTCCGACGGTCCATGGGCGGTAATCTTCGCCGATTGCGCTGCCGGCTGACAGCATTGGCGCCGCGGGCCCGACCGTCCGGGCCACGACCGCGTCCGCCCGCCGTAGCCTTGGGATCCGTGAGCACCCCCGCCTCGTTGTTCCCGCGCCTGGAACCGCTGCTGCCCCAGGTCAGCAAGCCGATCCAGTACGTCGGCGGCGAGCTCAACTCGCGCGCCAAGGATTGGGACTCGGTGGCCGTCCACTGGGCGCTGATGTACCCCGACGCCTACGAGGTCGGCCTGCCGAATCAGGGCGTGCAAATCCTGTACGAGGTGATCAACGAGCGGGCCGACGCGCTGGCCGAGCGGACGTATGCGGTGTGGCCCGACCTCGAGGCGCTCATGCGCGAGCACGGCATCGGTCAGTTCACCGTGGACTCGCACCGCCCGGTGGCCGCGTTCGACCTGCTCGGCGTCTCCTTCGCCACCGAGCTCGGCTACACCAACCTGTTGACCGCGCTGGACCTGGCCGGGATCCCGCTGCATGCGTCCCGACGCGACGACTCGCACCCGATCGTCGTGGCCGGCGGGCACGCCGCGTTCAACCCGGAGCCGATCGCCGACTTCGTCGACTGCGCGGTGCTCGGCGACGGCGAGCAGATCGTCGGCGCGATCACCACGATCGTTCGTGACCACAAGTCGGCCGGCTCACCCGGCGGGCGCCGCGAGCTGCTGCTGCGCCTGGCCGCTACCGGCGGGGTGTACGTGCCGGCGTTCTACGACGTCACCTACGCCGGCGACGGCCGGATCAGCGCGGTGACGCCGAACCACCCGGACGTGCCGGCGCGGGTCAGCAAGCACACGGTGATGGACCTCGACGCCTGGCCGTACCCGAAGACCCCGCTGGTGCCGCTGGCCGAGTCGGTGCACGAGCGGATGAGTGTGGAGATCTTTCGCGGCTGCACCCGCGGGTGCCGGTTCTGCCAGGCCGGGATGATCACCCGACCGGTTCGGGAGCGCTCGATCGAGGGCATCGGGGAGATGGTGCGCAGCGGCCTGGCCGCCACCGGGTTCGATGAGGTCGGCCTGCTCTCGCTGTCGAGCGCTGACCACTCCGAGATCGGGCCGCTGGCCAAGCAACTGGCCGACCGGTACGAGGACTCAAGGGTCTCGCTGTCGCTGCCGTCCACGCGCGTCGATGCCTTCAACATCGACCTGGCCAACGAGTTCAGCCGCAACGGTCGGCGCTCGGGCCTGACGTTCGCGCCCGAGGGTGGCTCCGAGCGGCTGCGCCGGGTGATCAACAAGATGGTGTCGGAGGAGGACCTCATCCGCACCGTGAGTGCGGCCTACTCACAGGGGTGGCGGCAGGTGAAGCTGTACTTCATGTGCGGCCTGCCGACGGAAACCGACGCGGACGTGCTCGAGATCGCCGAGATGGCTCACGACGTGATCCGCGCCGGCCGCGCGGCGACCGGTTCCAAGGACATCCGCTGCACGGTCTCGATCGGCGGGTTCGTGCCCAAGCCGCATACCCCGTTCCAGTGGGCCGCCCAGACCGACCCGGCGACGATCGACGGTCGGCTGCGCCAACTGCGGGCGGCGATCAACTCCGACCGCTCGCTCGGGCGCAACGTCGGCATGCGCTACCACGACGGTGAGCCGTCGCTGGTGGAAGGTTTGCTCTCGCGCGGCGACCGGCGGGTCGGCGGCGTCATCGAGCAGGTGTGGCGCGCCGGCGGGCGCTTCGACGGCTGGAGCGAGCACTTCTCCTTCGCCCGCTGGATGGCCGCGGCGTCGGCCGAGCTGGCGCCGCTCGGCGTGGACGTCGACTGGTTCACCACCCGCGAGCGATTCGAGGACGAGGTCCTACCGTGGGACCACCTCGACGCGGGGCTCGACAAGACCTGGCTGTGGGACGACTGGCAGGACGCGCTGACCGGCTTCGAGCAGGACGACTGTCGCTGGACCCCGTGCTTCGATTGCGGCGTCTGCCCCACCATGGGCACCGACATCCAGATCGGCCCCACCGGCCGGTCGCTGCTGCCGCTGGCCGCCAAGCCGAGCTGAGGTAGCGCAGCCTCCGACCGGGCACGTTTGGCCCCCGTGGCGGGTGTCAAACGTGCGCGATCGCCGAACCCTCCGTCCAGCCGTGGTTCCTCGGCTTGGTGCAGCAAGCAGGCGGGTGCGACTCAGCGCGCGGCGACGTCCGGTCGGGCTCAGCCCGCGGCGACGTCCGGGCCCGGCGGGGCAGCGACGTCCGGGCCGGGCCGGGCAGCGACGTCGGGGTCGGATGGGACGTCTCCACCGCCTGGGGCGAGGCCGCGTTCGATCATCTCCAGCACACGCGTGTAGGTGTCCTTGAGGTCCGGGATCCTTGCGGTGCCGGCGAGTTCCAGGCTCACCGCGCCGTGCACGGCGGCCCAGATCGCCTGGGCCATGGCCGGTGGGTCCCCGGCGGCCAGACTGCCGTGGCGCTGGCCGATCTCGACCTCGGTCACCAGTGCCTGGAACGCCGCTGCGGCCCAAGCAGCTAGGTGCG
>JALZBL010000325.1 GCA_030947395.1 Actinomycetota bacterium
GGGTCAGTCAGCGCAACAGCCCGGCCGCGCCGGCCGAGGCGGCGTTCTACAACAGCGATCTGGCCCGGCAGCTGACCGCGCAGTACGGCGAACAGTTCACGCTGCTGACCGGCCCGGTGTTGCCGCTGAACGGGTGGATCGGCAACGCCACCGGCATCGAATTCCTGCCCGGCGGCCGGTTCCGAGCCGCGGCCGAGCCGGTGCGCTCCGGCGGTGGCAGCGCGCTGGTCGTCCACCCTCGGTGAGCTAGACCCGGGCTCCGGCCAGCACCGTTGGCTCGGGCGCTCGGCTGGACGCCAAGCCGTCGACGTCCTCGATCGGTCCGAGCCGGACGGGCTAGACGAGGGCCGGGCGCCAGCGACGATCGACGACGGAACGAACCAGCAGGGTCGCGATGACGGCCGCCGCCGCGCCGATGGCCAGACCGGCGAGAATGTCTTGTAGGTGGTGCACGTGGGCCGCGAGGCGGGCTGCGCCGACGACGATCGCAAGTGCCGCCAGGACCACGCCCCACATCCGGTTCCTTAGCGCGACAAGGGTGGCGAGCAGTCCGGCGGCGGCCGAGTGATCGGAGGGGAAGCCGTTGTCGGCACTGTGCTTGATCAGCGGATGCAGATGCGGGTTCTGAACGAACGGGCGCGGGTCAGTGTGCAGGTGCGCCAGCAGGGTCATGAACAGCAGGGTGAGGCCCAGGCCGACCACCGCGGAGGCAGCCAGCTCCACTTTGCCCGAGCGATTTTCGCGCCAGAGCCAGAAGCTGGCCGCCGCCGCGGCAATCACCCAGAGTAGATAGTTCGCCAGCCAACCGATGAGAGTGTTCACCGGTGGCAGCGTGCCATCCGTTCCTGTGAGGCCGCGGTGAAGCCCATGGGCCGGCCAGGGACCGGTGAACCGGCCAACCGACCCCGGTCGCAGGAGTGCGGGCGGCGAGACGGTGACCGTGACGGGTCAGTAGTAGCGCACCTGCAGCCGGCTGACGCGCATCCCGGAGGGTGCGGTGACCAGCACCTCGGCGCCGCGCGCGGTGGCCACCGTCCGGTACGGCACCGCGGCGCCGTTGAGCCGCACCGAGCTCGCCCGGGTGCCGGTGGGCAGTACTACGCCGACTCTCAGGGCGGTCCGAACCTCACGGCGGACGGTGGTGGTGAGCACGCCGCCGCTGCGGCGAGCCGTGACGTCGATCGAACCACTGGCGAGCTGAATGTTGTGCCCGGAGACGAAGGTCTGACCGGGGGGAATCTGCGGGACGACGGTGACCGCGTGGCGCCCCATGTCGGGGGCCACTCCCAGTTCGTAGTGCACGACCGGCCACAGCACACCGTACGTACCCCAGGCTTGCAGCCCGCTGGAGCGTTCGGTGAACCGCTTGTCGATGTTGGCGCCGAAGTCAGGTGAGGGTGAGATCTCCGGCATGGCGCCGGGCGTCTCCCACACCGCGGGGTTGACCTGGACGCGGGCCAGGTCGCCGGTGTAGCGGGCCATCTGGGAGGCACCCAGCCGGCCGATCGCACCTTCGGCAACAGCCATGATCGAGGTCGTGAGGGTGAAGATCTCGCGGTCACTCGGTGCCCCAGACACGGCCGGGTCGCACGTTGGCCCCGGGTTGCCCTTGGGGTCCGAGGTGCCGCCCGTACCGGTGTGATAGAGGCCGTTGGTGCCAGTGAAGCAGGCCCGTTCGTGCTGAGCGACGGTGGCGATGGCGTGGCTGAGCACGGCCAGCGGATGCGGCTGACCGGCACCGCCGGCCGGCAACTCGGCCTCGACCGGCGTCAAGCCGATCCAGTAGCGCTGGAACAGTTGCTTGTTCCCGGGGTCAGACAGGGAGTCGGCGTAGGACCGGGTGGCCGAACCGTTCCACCAGGTGCGCTCGAAGCGGCGCTGCAGGCCGCGGGCCTTGCTGCGGGCCCAGGCCACGGTCTGCCAGTCGCCCTTGCTGGCGGCCATATCGGCGAGGTCGAGCAACCCCCGGATGGCGTACACCGCCACGTCGAGCTTCTCCTGGCCCATGCCGGCGCGTTCGACGTTGCCCGCGCCTTCGGGCCAGCCGTCGCGATCGGCATCGAGTTGGGTGAACACGTATCGCAGGTTTCGCACCGCGAACCCGTACATCTGGTCGCGGAAGCGGTTGTCCCCGGTCCAGCGCCAGACGAGGGCAACGGTGCTGGGGAACTTGACTGTCTCGTCGGTGTTGCCGGGGTCGGAGTTGGCCCCGAAATACACGGACCCGTCGGGGACGACCTCATGCACGACCTTGCCGCTGCGCCGGTTCACGATGTCGCTGACCTGCTGCAACGTGCGCAGGTGATTCTCGATTGCCCTGAACTGCCCCGCCGCCACCGACGCGAACGCCGTGTACTCGGCGTCCGTGCCGAAGATCCACGGATAGTCCGGCCAACCCGCCCCGATCCACTGGGCCTTCGCGAGCGTGCCGACGGGCGCCGGGTACTTGGTGCCGGCATTGGTCACCCGCAGCTGCAGGTCGCGGGCCTGCTGCCGGGCGTCGGCGATGTTCTGCTTACTCCACGCAACGCCCGCGGCCAACTGGGGATCGCCGGGCAGGTTCACCGCAGTTCGCGCGGCCAGCGCTTCGCGCTGGGCCACCTTGGCCGCCAGCAGGCCGGCGGGGTCGGCCAGCGCGGCACTCTGCATCCTGCGGGCCTCGCCCAAGCCACGATCGGAGCCGCCGACCGCGAACCAGACCGTCCGGGAACCAGCCGGGAGGTGGACGTTGTAGGTCAGTTCCCCGCCGGTGCCTTGGCCGTACTTCGTGTCGTCACAGCGGGAGGGCTGCGGCGGCGCCGTGGGGCCGGACGCCGGGCAGATGACCGCCGGATCCTGCGGACCCCTAAAGTT
>JALZBL010000326.1 GCA_030947395.1 Actinomycetota bacterium
GCCCGATACCACGCCGGCCATCGCCCCGAGCAGCACGCCCGCGTCCAGGGTGTCGCGCAGGGCCGGCCGCAGGGCGAGGGCGGCGTCCTGCAGGTCGTTGTGCAGCTCGTCGGCCACCCCGTTCCCTTCCTCGCCCTGCAAGGCGCGCAGCAACGGCGTCGGCGGCTTCAGCCCGGCGTCGCGTTCGGCGGGATCCCCGGCGCGCCGTCGATCGAACTCGGCGTACACCGCGGGCGTCGACAGCCCGCCGTCGGCCAGGGCCAGCACCCACCACAGTGGATCGTGCCCGCCGAGCAGCGGGCTCAGGATCTCCCCGCGGCTGGTACCGATGGCGGTGCCGCCGGTCATGGCGAAGGGCACGTCGCTGCCCAGTTCGGCCGCGAGCGCGACCAACTCGGCCCGGGGGGTGTGCAGTCCCCACAGCGCGTCGCAGGCGACCAGGGTCGCGGCGGCGTCGGCCGATCCGCCGGCCAGCCCGGCCGAGATCGGGATCGCCTTGTCGACGTGCAGCCGCGCGGCCGGGCGCCGGCGGTGGTTGCGGGCCAGCAGGTCCGCGGCGCGCCAGGCCAGGTTTTCCGGGCCGTCGGGCACCGCTTCCGCGTCGGCCCCCGTGACCAGCAGGCTCGTCGTCGCCGCGTCGGTGGCGGTGACGGTGTCGAACAGGCTGACCGAGTGGAAGACGGTCATCAGATCGTGGTAACCGTCGCCCCGCCGGGCACCGACCCCCAGGTGCAGATTGATCTTCGCCGGCACCCGGACGCGCACGCCGGCACCGCGGTAGCCGCAGGTCACCACGACGATGGTAGGCAAGAGGCGGATTCGAGCCGCCTCATGCGGCGAGGAGCCTGATAAGACGAGCGGCCCGACGAGGTCAGCGGCCCGATGAGGCGAGCGGCCGCCGCGCGGCATCGGCCAAGCCGGTACTCGAGCGGCCGATGCTCCGGCCGGTGCGTTTCACGACGATCGCCATGGCTAGTAGTGTCAGTGGGGTTGCCCCGGCGAGGGACCCCCGACAGTCACCAACTGGACTCAGGGTCCGTGATCGACGCGGTGTCTGGAGCCTCCTCGGCCCGTGGTGACGCCGCGTCCCATCCCGAAGTGTTCGAGCCAATCCGTTCCCAGCTAGGAGAGCACCGCCGTGTCCGAGCTCCAACTGTCCGCCGAACGTCGTACCGACTTCGGCAAGGGCGGTGCCCGCCGCACCCGCCGGGCCGGCCGCATACCCGCTGTGCTTTACGGACACGGCGCCGACCCCCAGCATCTCGCCCTGCCCGCGCAGGAGTTCACCCTGGCCGTGCGCCGGGGTGGGGCCAACGTTCTGCTCACCCTCGACATCGAGGGCACCCAGGCCCTGGCCATTCCCAAGGCGATCCAGCGCCACGCCATCCGCGGCACCTTCGACCACGTCGACCTGCTCGCGGTTCGGCGCGGCGAGAAGGTCACCATCGACGTCGCGCTCGACATCACCGGCGACGTGGTTCCGGGTGGGCTGTTGCAACAGGAGACCACCAGCCTCAGCGTGGAGGCGGAAGCGACGCACATCCCCACCGAATTCGCGGTCGACATCGCCGAGCTCGAGATCGGCGCACAGCTCACGGCGGCGGACGTTCGCCTGCCCGACGGCGTGTCGCTCATCGGCGATCCGGAGCAGATTGTCCTGATCATCTCCGAGGCGCCCACTGCCGAGCAGATCGACGCCGAGGTGGCCGAGTCGGCCGCTGAACTCGGCATACAGGAGGACCGGCCGGCGGCCGAGGCGGAGGAGTCACCCGAGGGCGGCGTCGATTCCGGCTCCGGCGCGCCGTCCGGCGCCGAGTGACGGCGCGAGGTCGGCTCGGCCATGGCCGACGAGCGTCCGGGTTCCGCTGCGTCGTCCGACGAGCGTCGCCTGGTCGTCGGACTCGGTAACCCAGGACCGCGCTACGCCGCGACTCGGCACAATGCCGGCTTCCTGGTGCTCGACGTGCTGGCGGCCCGCATGGGGGGGCGGTTCAAGGCCCACAAGCACCGCGCTGAGGTGTTGGAGGGTCGGCTGGCCGGGCGGCCGGTCGTGCTGGCCAAGCCGGTGAGCTTCATGAACGACTCCGGTGCCCCGGTGGTGAACGTCAGCCGTTTCTACAAGGTGCCGGCGGAACGGATCGTCGTCGTCTACGACGAACTCGATCTGCCCTACGGCACCGTGCGGCTCAAGGTGGGTGGCGGCGACAGCGGCCACAACGGCCTGAAGTCGATCACCGCCGCGCTGGGCACCCGTGACTACGCCCGCGTCCGCTTCGGGATCAGCCGCCCGCCCGGCCGTCAGGACCCGGCCGACTACGTGCTGCGGGACTTCGCCGCCGCCGAGCGCAAGACGCTGGCCCTGGAGCTGGACCGGGCGGCCGACGCGGTGGAGATGCTGCTCGCCGACGGTCTGGCGCCGACGCAGAACGCCTTCCACTGAGTCGAGCCGAACCGCCTCAGGCGGAGTCCAGCGCCCTCGCTGGGGACAGTTGCGCCGGCTCGCAGTGCGCCCGTTCGTGGTCGAGCAGCCAGCGCTTGGTCTCCACCCCTCCGGCGTAACCGGTCAGAGACCCGTCGCCGCGCACGACCCGGTGGCACGGCACGATGATCGAGACCGGATTGCGCCCGTTGGCCGCGCCCACCGCCCGACCACCCTTAACCGTGCCGATGCCGGCCGCGATCGTGCCGTAGCTGCTGGTGTGGCCGTACGGGATCGTCCGCAGCGCCTGCCACACCGCCCGCTGGAAGACCGTCCCCCGAGCGCGCACGGCAACGTCGAAGTCGCGGCGGGTCCCGGCGAAGTACTCCTCGAGCTGGGTGCGGAGCGCGGCGAAGGCGCGGTCGTCGCGGC
>JALZBL010000059.1 GCA_030947395.1 Actinomycetota bacterium
CCCCGGCGACCGCGGCCCACGCCGGCGCGACGCCCACCGCGGAGGTGACCACGAACCCCAGCACGGTAAGGGTGAGGACCGCGAGGGCGAACCGCGGCGCCGGCCCGACGGTGTCCGAGCCCACCGGCGGCACGCGCAGGTCCCGTCGGAAGAAGGCGCGCAGGCCCAGCCACTCCAGCGCGGTCGCCGCCAGCCACGGAAGCGTCATCAGGGCGGTGAACCGGACGAAGCTGAGCCCGGAGGCCGAGAAGGCCAGCAGGTTGGTCAGATTGGAGACGGGCAGCACCAGGGAGCCCGCATTGGCCAGCTGACTACAGGCGTACAGGTGCGGGCGGGGTGGCACCCGCAACCGTCGCGCGGTGCGCAAGACGACCGGGGTGAGCAACACAACGGTTGCGTCCAGGGTCAACGTCGCCGTCACCACGCTGGCCAGAACGACGACGAGCAGCAGCAGACGCGCGGTCGACTCACCGCTGGCCCGGGCCGCCCGCGCACCGAGATAGTCGAATACGCCGGCCTCGGCGCACAAGTGGCCGAAGGCCAGGATCGCCGCCAGGAAGGCGACGGTCGGGGCGAGCTCTCGCACCGTGGCCAGCGCCGTGTGCGTGGGCACGATGCCCAAGGCGACGACCAGGCCCGCGGCCGGGACCGCAACCAGCGACTCGTTCACGCCCGCCGGACGGACGACGGCCACGCCCAGGGCCGCCACGAGCAGGGTCAGCGCGACAAGCTCGGACGCGGTCGCATTCACGGCGGGCACGCTACTTTCCGGGTCCCAGCGCCTACGATGGGAGGGCGGCGGACGAGCCGGCCGGGCGACCGCGTCGCACACTGCTCACGCGGTGCGCGCCGAGGAAAGTCCGGGCTCCACAGGGCAGGGTGGTTGTCAACGGCAACCCGGGGTGACCCGCGGGACAGTGCCACAGAAAACAGACCGCCACCGGCGCGTGCGTTCGAAGTCTGGACGGGCGCGCCCGGTGGTAAGGGTGAAACGGCGGTGTAAGAGACCACCAGCGTCGCGGGTGACCGCGGCGGCTAGGTAAACCCCACCCGGAGCAAGGTCAAGAGCACGGGCCACGGCTCGTGTGCGCAGGCGTTCGAGGGCGGCCCGCCCGAGCCTGCGGGTAGACCGCTGGAGCCTGCCGGCGACGGTAGGCCGAGATGGATGGTCGCCACCGGACGGCGTCAGCCGCCCGGAACAGGACCCGGCTTACAGGCCGACTCGTCCGTCGCCCGTCCCGGACCGGCCATCGCCGGTTCGGCCGGCCGGTGACCGGTCGGAGTCGATGCGGCGAGCGCCGCGCCGACCGGCTCAGGTGAGTAACGGCCGGCGCTGCAATGATCGCTGGGTGTCGACGCTGCCTGCCCTGGATGTCGGAGGCACCCACGTGACCGCCGCGCGCGTCGATCCCGCGGCCAGGGAAATCGCCGGTTCGGCGCTGCGTCGCTCGCTCGACAGCTCCGGATCAGCGGCGGAGATCATCGCCGTACTGTGCGCAGCGGTGGACGACGTGGCGGTACCGGGCCAGCCGTTGGGCGTGGCCATGCCCGACCCGTTCGACTACAAACACGGCATCGCAAAGTTTCGCGACGTCGGCAAGTTCGACCAGCTGCACGGCGTCGACCTCAGCGCCGCGATCGCCGACGGCGCGCGGATCCGTCCGACCTCGGTCCATTTCGTCAACGATGCCGACGCCTTCACCCTCGGCGAGTGGATCGCTGGTGCGGCGCGCGGCGCGCGGCGCTGTCTCGGCCTGACCCTGGGCACCGGCATCGGCTCCGGCTTCCTCGTCGACGGCCGCTTGCCGGACGACGTCTCCGGCCTGCCCCGCAACGGTCGCGTTCACAACCTGCACCTCGGCGGTGTTCCGCTCGAGGACCTGGTTTCACGGCGGGCCATCCGTCGCGACTACGCGCAAGTGACGGGTGACGAACGAGCCGACGTGCGCGACGTCGCCGAACGCGCGCGGCACGGTGATCGGATGGCCGGGAAGGTTCTCGATCGCGCCTTCCGCGCTCTGGGGGCGACGCTGGCTCCCGTGCTCACGGCCTTCGCGCCGGACGTCATTGTGGTGGGCGGTTCGATGAGCGCGTCGTGGGACCTGTTCGAACCGTCGTTCCTCGCCGGGGCGGCCGAACTGGGCCAGCCGCGCTCGCCGTCGATCGTTGTCGTGCGCGACACCGAGCACGCAGCACTGATCGGCGCAGCATTCCACTCGATCACCGCCTAATCGTCGCGTGGCCGCCTCAAACGCTTATCGGCAAAGGGTTTGTGCGGGGTTGAGTCGATACGGAGGCAGATCCGCCGTTCGACGAAGGTGACGTTGCTGCGGCGTGCCGAATTGACCACTCGCCTAGACGTCGGCCACTGTAATTGCACCGCGACTGTGCAGACGTCGCTCACAGGAAGGCTTTACCCATGACGGCACCAGGACGCACCGCGAAGAAGGCCCCCGCCAAGAAGTCGTCTCCGGCGAAGAAGACCGCGGCCAAGAAGACCACTGCCACCAAGACCGCGGCCAAGAAGTCACCCGCGAAGAAGACGACGGCGGCCAAGAAGTCGTCTCCGGCCAAGAAGACCGCCGCGACCAAGACGGCCGCGAAGAAGACGACCGGGGCCAAGAAGACCGCCGCCAAGAAGACGGCCGCGACCAAGTCACCGGCGAAGAGGTCGAGCGCCAAGGCGAGCCCGGCCAAGAAGGCGACGAGCGCGGTCAAGTCCGCGGTCAAGAAGGTCGCCAAGAGCGCGCCGGCCAAGCGGTCGTCCGCCGCCAAGTCCACCTCGCGTTAGCCCGCGGCAGGGTCACTGCCGCCGCGCCCTACGCTCCAGCCGTGACCCTGCCCGCGCACCGGCTCAGCGGTGCGCGGGTCGACCTCGCCCAATTGCGCCGTGACCTGGGGCTACCCACCGGGTTCGACGCGGCCGTGGTGGCCGAGGCCCAGGTCGCGGCGGCGATCGACCTAATCCGGCGGCCCATCGAGGACCAAACCGATCTCCCGCTGGTGACCGTCGACCCGACCGGCGCCAAGGACCTGGACCAGGCAATTCACATCGCCGCCGACGGAGCCGGTTTCGTCGTCCGGTACGCGATTGCCGACGTCGCCGCGTTCGTCCGGCCCGGCGGCGCGATCGACGCTGAAGCGTGGCGGCGCGGTGAGACGATGTACTTTCCCGACGCTCGGGTTCCGCTGCACCCACCGGTGTTGAGCGAGGGCGCGGCAAGCCTGCTTCCCGGCCAGGACCGGGCCGCGGTGTTGTGGCAGATCCGGCTCCACGCTGACGGCACGCCCGATGCGGTCGGCGTCGCCCGCGCGCGGGTGCGCAGCCGGCAACAGCTGGACTACGCCGGTCTGCAGGAAGCGCTGGACGCCGGCCGGGCCCCCGACGCCGTGCGCCTGCTGGCCGAGATCGGCCCGCGGCTCGAACAACGGGCCCGGGAACGCAAGGCGATCAACCTCGATCTGCCCGAGCAGGAGGTCGAGCCGGCGCCCGGGCGGGGCGGGTGGGCGCTGAGGCTGCGGCGCGAACTACCGGTCGAGCGCTGGAACGCCGAGATGTCGTTGCTGATTGGCAGGTGCGCCGCGCGGCTGATGCTCGACCACCGCATCGGCGTGCTGCGCACCCTGCCTGCGCCCGACCGGCCGGCGATCGCGCGGATGCGCCGGGTGGCTAGAGCGCTTGGCGTGGACTGGCCCGACGGGGTCGACGCGGCCGACGTAGTGGCCGGCCTCGACCGCACCTCGGCGGCCCACGTCTGCTTCATCGAACACGCCGCCTCGCTCCTTCGCGGCGCGGGCTACACGTCGTTCGACGGTGAGGTGCCCGCGAGCGCCGGCCACGCCGGAGTGGGCGCACCCTACTCCCACGTCACCGCGCCCCTGCGCCGTCTCGTCGACCGGTTCGGCAGTTCCCTGTGCGTGGCCCTGCACGCCGGGGAGCCGGCGCCGGACTGGATTCGCGCGGGCCTGGCCACCCTTCCCGAGACGATGCGCACGGCCGACGCCCTGGCTCACCGCGTCGACCGGGCGGTCGTGGATGCGGTCGAGGCGTGGGTGCTCCAGCACCGGGTGGGCGACGTCTTCGATGCGGTCGTGCTGGACGTCGGCCAGCAGTCGGCCAAGATCGCCCTCGACGACCTCGCCGTGCGGGCCTCCGCCACCGGCGCCGGATTCGTGGAGGGCGAACGGACGCGGGTGCGGCTGGTCGCGGCGGACGTCGCGACGCGGTCGGTGCGGTTCGAGGCGGTCGAAGGGACCGGTCAGCGGTAGCTGTGCTCGGGCCCGGGGTAGACCCCGCCGCGCACCTCGGCGGCGAACCGGCTGGCCGCGTCGGTGAGCACACCGCCCACGTCGGCGTAGGTCTTGACGAACTTGGCCGGCGCGCGGGAGCCGGTGTGCAGTCCGGCCATGTCCTGCCAGACCAGCACCTGGGCGTCACAGTCGGGTCCGGCGCCGATTCCGATCGTCGGAATGTCGAGGGACGCGGTGACCTTGGCCGCCAGGTCGGCCGGCACCACCTCCAGGACCACGGCGAAGGCGCCGGCCTGCTGCATGGCCTTCGCGTCCTGGAGCAATCGGTGCGCATCCTCCGCGCCGCGGCCCTGCACCCGGTAGCCGCCGAGGGTGTTCACCGACTGTGGGGTGAGTCCGAGATGGGCCATGACGGGGATCCCCGCGCCGACCAGGGCCTCGACCTGGGTCGCGACGCGCAGGCCGCCCTCCAACTTGACCGCCTGGGCGCCGCCGTTCTTCATGAACCGGGTGGCCGTCTCGAGGGCCTGCTGCGGCGAGGCCTGGTAGCTGCCGAAGGGAAGGTCGGCCACCACGAGCGCCCGTTTCGTTCCCCGCACGACCGCGCGCACGAGGGGCAACAATTCCTCGATCTCCACCGGCACCGTGCTGTCGTAGCCGTAGACGACGTTGGCCGCCGAATCGCCGACCAGCAACACCGGGATCCCGGCCTGGTCGAAGATGGTGGCCGTGGAGTAGTCGTAGGCGGTGAGCATCGGCCAGCGCTCACCCGCCTTCTTGGCCGCCTGAAGATCGCGGATCGTGACGCGTCGGTTCGCGATGGCTGCGTACAAGGTCGGGCTGGTGTCGGTGTCGCGCATGGCGATCACGTCCTGTTCTTCTCCTCGAGGCCGCTGCGCGGTCCCCGGGCTGGGGGTGGACCAGACCACCCCATCGTCCACCGAAACGCCGCGGTTGTCTGCGCGTAACCGGTGCGACCAATATCACCGAGTCCCCAGTTCGGGTCCGGTCCCAGTCTTTGCCGCTCGAGGACTCAGCGCCCGATCGATTGCTCCCGCCAGCGGTTGGAGATGGGCAGCCGCCGATCGCGGCCGAACGCCTTGAGGCTGATCTTGGGCCCGGGCGGGTACTGCCGCCGTTTCCACTCAGCGGCGTCGATCATGCGTCCGACCCGTTCCACCAGGCCGGGATCGTGGCCCTGGGCGACCAACTCGTCGTAGCCGAGGTCGTGATCGACGTAGCCGGCGATGATCGCATCGAGGACGGCGTATTCGGGCAGGGAATCTGAATCGAGCTGACCCGGGCGCAGCTCGGCCGACGGTGGCTTGGTGATCGAGTTGGCCGGAATCGGCTCCGGTTCGCCCGCCGCCGAGGCCTGCCGATTGCGCCACCGGGCGAGCTCCCACACCGTCGACTTCGGCACGTCCTTCAACGGGGCGAACCCGCCCACCGCGTCTCCGTAGATGGTCGAGTAGCCCACGGCCAGCTCGCTCTTGTTGCCGGTGGCCAGCACCAGGTGACCGTGCTGGTTGGACAGGCCCATCAGCGTCGTCCCGCGCACGCGGGCCTGCACGTTCTCCTCGGCCAACCCGGTGAGTCCGAGCGCGGTGACGAACGCGTCGACCATGGGCGCGATCGGGATCTCCTGGTAGTCGGCGCCGATGCGCTCGGCCAGGTCGGCCGCATCGCCGCGCGAGTGCTCGGAGGAGTACGCGCTCGGCATCGACGCTGCGTACACGTTCTTGCCCCCCACCGCGTCGGCGGCGATCGCCGCGACGACGGCGGAGTCGATGCCCCCGGACACCGCGATTACCACCGAGCGGAAACCGTTCTTCTCGGCGTAGTCGCGCGTGCCGAGCACCACGGCCCGCCACACCTCTTCGAGATCGGTGATGCGCTGAGCCACCTCCGCTTCGACCACGTCGTTGGTGACTGCGACCGGGGCGGTGCCGGTGTCGTGGCGTTCGACCCGCATCCCGTCCAGCTCGCCCGCGACGGTCGCGGTGGCGGCGGCCAGCTCCAGATCGACCAGGTACAGCCCCTCGACGAACTGCGGGGCCCGCATCAGCACCGTGCCGCGCTGGTCGACGGCCATTGAGTCCCCGTCGAAGACCAGCTCGTCCTGGGCGCCACAGGTGTTGACGTAAGCCACCGGGCATCCGGCTTCGGCCGCCCGCCGGCGCAGCAGCGGCAGCCGGACGTCGTCCTTGTTGCGTTCATAGGGCGAGCCGTTGATGTTGACCACCAACCCGGCCCCGGCTTCGCGGGCCACCCGGAACGGACCGCCTTCTTGCCAGAGGTCCTCACAGATGGTCAGGGCAACGTCTACCCCGTGCAGCCGGACGACGGTGAACCGCTCGCCCGGCACGAAGTAGCGGTCTTCGTCGAAGACCCCGTAGTTGGGCAGGTGGTGCTTGAAGTAGGTGACGGCGATACGACCGCCGAGGCACAGGGCGGCCGCGTTGCGGGGACGCCCAAGCCGACCGTCGAGCCGGCGGGCATCCGGATCGTCGTCGTCGAGGTAGCCGACCACGACGGCCAGCTCGCCACAGCCGGCGGCGGCCAGGTCGCCGGCCAGGCGCTCGGTGCGTTCACGCGAGGCCCGCCGGAACGAGGGTCGCAGGACGAGATCCTCGGGCGGGTAGCCGGTGACGGCCATTTCGGGCACGGCCAGCAGGTGCGCCCCGCCGGCCACCGCGTCGATTGCGTTGGCGACGATGCGCCGGCAGTTGGCGTCGAGGTCGCCCACCGTGGTGTTCATCTGGGCGAGCGCTACCCGTAATCGCGGCACCCGCCCAGTCTGCCTCAGGGCGTATGGGCCGGCCGCCGCAAAACTGCGGCCGCCATGAGCCGCCGCAATCTGGCTGGCCTTCCGGCCACCGCCCCGGCATGATCGACTAGATTGAGGCCTCGGTCACGGTTGCGTATCAGAAACCGGGCGCGGTGCCGCAGCGCGCGGCGGACGCAGCAAGTTCTCCTCGGCATGCGTCACACTCATCGGGTAGCCGAGTTTCACGTCGGGCGGCCGGCAGGACTCGGTGGATTCGCGGTGCACTAGGGGGTTCGTTCGTGCGGGTTCGAAGGTGGTCGCTGGCTGGCCCGGCCGGGTTGGTCGCCGTGATCCTCCTGGCCGGCTGCACCTCATCCTCATCCGACGCGCCGTCGGGCGACACCTCATCGGCCGCGCCGTCGAGCGGGACCAGCGCGGCGCCTTCGAGCACCCACGCCGCGGTCCCGCCGGCGGTACTCAGCCTGCGGCCCAAGGACGGCGCCCGCGACGTCAGCCCCCTCGGGCCGATCAAGGTTGGGGTAGCCGACGGGCAGATCAGCAGTGTCTCGCTGCGCAACGACGCGGGCGTCGACGTCGGCGGCACCCTGTCGCCGGACCGCCGCTCGTGGGTCGCCGCGTCTGTGCTGGGCTACTCGAAGCAGTACACGCTGTCGGCAGTTGCGGTGAACGCCGACGGCGCAACCGTGCGGCAAAGCGCCGCCTTCTCCACGCTGACCCCGGACAGGTTCACGATGCCCTACTTCGAGAC
>JALZBL010000327.1 GCA_030947395.1 Actinomycetota bacterium
GCACGAGGAGTACCTCGGCTACGCCCTGCCCGACGGGCCGGCGCCCCGTCCCAGCCCGAGCCACCGCGACCACGTCGGCGTCGAGCTTCAGCGCGACGGACGCGTCGCGGTCGGTACCACCACCAAGGCCGGCCGCACGACTGGACGCGCCCTGAGCCGGCTGGCCGAGTTGGCCGAGGAGTTCGGTGCCGCCCAGGTGTCCACCACGGCCCAGCAAGGGCTGGTGGTGCTGGGCGTCGACCCCACCCGCGCCGAGGCGCTGATCGACGAGCTGGAGACGATCGGTCTGTCCGCCCGCCCGTCGGCCTTCCGGCGCGGCACGATCGCCTGCACCGGGATCGAGTTCTGCAAGCTGGCCATCGTCGAGACCAAGGCCCGCGCGGAGTCCCTGCGCGGCGAGCTGGAGCGACGGCTGCCGGACTTCGACACGCCGGTGACCATCAACGTCAACGGCTGCCCGAACTCGTGCGCCCGGTTCCAGGTGGCCGACATCGGGTTCAAGGGCGTCATCGCCCGGGACTCGTCCGGGGCCGATACCGAAGCCTTCCAGATCCATCTCGGGGGCCAGCTCGGCAGCGAAGCCGGCTTCGGGCGCAAGTTCCGGGGGCTCAAGGTGACGGCCGAAGAAGCCCCCGATTACGCCGAGCGGGTGTTGCGGGGCTACCTGGACCGGCGTGCGCCGGGCGAGTCGTTCGCCGGTTACGTCGCTCGGGCCGACGAGGAGTGGCTGCTGTGACCGGGCAGCCGGTGGGCCGCACGGTCCTCGCGCGAGGCGGGTCGTGGTGACCGCCGCAACCCGGGCGGTGCCCTTCCACTGCCCCTACTGCGCCGACGAGGGGCTGCGCCCGTTCGACCCCGAGGACGGCAGCGCCGGACACGGCCAATGGCGCTGCACCGCGTGCCGCCGGGTCTTCAGCCTGAAGTACCTGGGCCTGGCTAACGACGAATCGGGAGGGAGCAACGATGCGATGAGCGCTCGCGCGAAGAGCCATGAAATCGCAGCGGCGTCAGCCGCGATCGGACCCGCTGCGCCGTCCGAGGGAAACAACGATGCGATGAGCGCTCGCGCGAAGAGCCATGAGATCGCAGCGGCGTCAGCCGCGATCGGACCCGCCGCGCCGTCCGAGGGAAGCGACGATGCGATGAGCGCTCGCGCGAAGAGCCATGAGATCGCAGCGGCGTCAGCCGCGATCGGACCCGCCGCGCCGTCCGAGCGAAGCGACGATGCGATGAGCGCTCGCGCGAAGAGCCATGAGATCGCAGCGGCGTCAGCCGCGATCGGACCCGCCGCGCCGTCCGAGCGAAGCGACGACGGCCGGCGGGGCCGATGAGCGCCCCGGCGACCGAGCACGATCGGCTGGCCGACCTCGCGGTCTGGGCCGGTCAAGAGTTCGATCGGGCACCCGCGCTCGAGGTGCTCTCCTGGGCCGCGGCCGAGTTCGGCAACTCGTGGTGCGTCGCCTCCTCCATGGCCGACGCCGTCGTGCCGCATCTGGCCTCGACGGTGCGGCCCGGAGTCGACGTGATCTTCCTCGATACCGGCTACCACTTCGTCGACACCATCGGCACGCGCGACGCGGTGGCGGCCACGCTGCCGGTCACGGTCAAGACCGTCCGCCCCGACCTCTCCGTAGCCGACCAGGACGCCCGCCACGGCGCAGACCTCTACGCGCGCGATCCGGACGCCTGCTGCGCCATGCGCAAGGTCGCCCCGCTCGGCCAGGCCCTCGCCCCCTACTCGGCCTGGGTCTCCGGCTTGCGCCGCGAGGAATCCCTCACCCGCGCCTCCGCGCGGGTCGTCGACTGGGACGCTCAGCGCGGCCTGGTGAAGGTCAACCCGATCGCCAACTGGACCCAGGACGACGTCGAGACCTACATCACCGAGCACGCCATCATGGTCAACCCGCTGCTGTCCGACGGCTACCGCTCGATCGGGTGCGAACCGTGCACGCAGCGGGTCGTCGAGGGCGCCGATGCCCGATCGGGGCGCTGGGCCGGCCTGACCAAGGTGGAGTGCGGACTGCACCTCTGACCCAACGAGTTCTCGGCGGCGCGTCCCGCTGTCGGCGGCGCGACCGGCGCCGCGACGTCAGGACGCACGAGGCCGCAGCGGCGCCCGATTAGGCTGGCCGACCATGGTGGACGCGACCCATCCCAACTGCCGAGCCGTCGATGCGGCCCTGGCCGACGCCGGGGTCGACGGCCGGGTGCGGATCCTGCCCGAGCCGGCGCCCACCGCGGCCCGCGCGGCCGAGCAACTCGGAGTAGAGGTCGGCGCCATCGCCAACTCCCTTGTGTTCACCACGGAGGGGGGCACTGCCGTACTGGTTCTCGCCTCGGGAGCGCATCGGGTGGACACGGCCCGCGCGGCGCGGGCAGTCGGGGTCCGCCGGCTCGACCGGTCGACGCCCGAGGTGGTGCGCCGCAGCACCGGGCAGCCGATCGGTGGTGTGGCCCCGCTCGGACACCCGGTCCCGTTGCCGACCGTCGTCGACACCGCGCTGGCCGCGTACGAGACGGTGTGGGCGGCCGGTGGCGTACCGCACGCGGTCTTCCCGACCAGCTTCTCCGAACTCCTCCGGCTCACCGGCGGCCAGCCGGCCGAGGTGGGCTGACGTGTCCGCGACGATCGTCAACCGTATCGAGGCGTGGGGCCCGTCGGAGTTCGACGCTCGCGTGCGCGAGGTGATGGAGATCTACGTCGCCGCGATGGGCTACCCCGCCGGCGCCGGCATGCAGCGCGGCCGGGCCGCGCACGGCCAGGCGACCTTTCCCGGCTTCACTGCCCGAGCCGCCTATGACTCCGGCGATCGCGTGGTCGGCTTTGCCTACGG
>JALZBL010000328.1 GCA_030947395.1 Actinomycetota bacterium
CGATTGTGGCGGGCATGGCCCGCCGGCGACGGGGTGACGCGCTGGTTACAGGCCGCACGGCACGGTCGCAGGCATCGGGGGAGGTGGCATGCTGCGCGCATGCGCCCACCTAGCCAGCTGATCCGCCCTCTCGGCGCGGTCCTGGCGGTCCTAACAGTCGCGGCGGCATCGGGAGTCAGCGCTGGCGCAGCTGCGATGCCGACCCCAGCCGCGTCGACCACGGCGCTCAGCGCGCCGTTTTGCGGGCCTGCGCTGCCCGGCCACAGGTCGTGCCTGGGGCTCGCTTTGAAGTCGCCGGCGCGCCGACCGGCGGTCTCCCCGGGCAACACCCCGCCCGCCCCGGGAGGCGGCTACGGCCCGCAGGACATCCAGGCCGCGTACGGACTCACCGCGTCGGCCTCGGCCAACGGTGCCGGCCAGACCATCGCCCTGATCGAAGCCTTCAGGGATCCGGGGGCAGCCTCAGACTTCGCGACCTACCGCGCCTACTTCGGGCTGCCGACGTGCACGGTGGCCTCGAACTGTTTCCAGCTGGTCGACCTGAGCGGCGGCGCCAGCCGCGTGGATCAGGGTTGGGAACAGGAGACGTCTCTGGACATGGACGCTGCCTCAGCGGCGTGCCCGCTGTGCCACATCCTCATCATCGAGGCCGTCGACGACAGCGACCCCAGCCTGATCGCCGCGGTTCAGCGCGCCACCAGCATGGGCGCGACGGTCATGAACCTCAGCTTCGGTGGCTGTGAGAACGGCATCGGCAACTACGACACCGCGTTCCACCAGGCCAACATCCCAATCGCTGCGGCCACCGGCGACAACGGCTATTTCGCTCCTGACAATGGCGGCTGCGGCTTCGGAACGCCGGAATACCCAGCGTCGTCCCCGTATGTCACCGCGGTAGGCGGGACGCACCTCGTCCAGGGTGGCGGCAGCCGGGGCTGGACGGAGACGGTCTGGCAGTTTGCCTACACCCAGCAGTACGGCGGGCAGGCCGGCGGGAGCGGGTGCAGCTCGTTCGAGGCAAAGCCGAGCTGGCAGACAGATTCCGGCTGCCCGGCGCGCACCGTGTCCGACGTCTCCGCTGACGCCGATCCCAGCACCGGCCTGTCCGTGTTCGTCTCCGACCCCGCGGCCGGCGGGGGCTGGAACGTCTTCGGCGGCACCAGTCTCGCCGCGCCGCTCATCGCCGGCATCTACGCGCTTGCGGGCGCTCCGCCGAGCGCTGTCGACGGCCACATCTGGTACCTGGGCGCCCGTATCAATGACGTCACCTCCGGCAGCAACGCCGCGTTGACGTCTGATTGCAATCCCGCCTACCTCTGCAACGCCAGGCCGGGGTACGACGGGCCGACTGGTGTGGGCACGCCCAGCGGCGTGCCGATGGTCGATCCCACCATGACGCCGCTTCCGGCGTCGGTGTCGTCGACACAGATCACGCTCTCGTGGTCGGCGCCGGCGAACGTTTCCCCGAGCAGCTACGGGGTGTGGGACGAGGACCTCACCACCGGTAGCGGCTGGCTTCCTGACGTCGCGACAACGACGACCTCCACGTCCTTCTACGGATTCGCCGGCCACCAGTACGCCTTTGCGGTCCAGTGGTTCACTGCAAACGGTGCGTCCAACGGCAGGCCATGGAGGGTGCAGGCCAGTACGACCATCGCTGTCAACGCTACGCACGCCACGCCCTTCGTCGGCATGTACGCCGTCGATGGCTTCGGCCTTCTCTACCCCGGCTCGTCACCCCCACTGCAGGCAACATTTGCCTGGCCCGGCTGGGACATCGCGCGTGGGATCGCCGCTTCGCCGACCGGTGAGGGTGGGGTGGTCCTCGACGGCTGGGGCGGGCTGCACACGTTTGGCGACAGCACGTCGGCGAGTTCTTCGACGTACTGGCCTGGCTGGGACATCACCCGCACACTCGCCGCGCTCCCTGCGTCGTCGTCGACGCAATGGTCAGGGTATGTGCTCGACGACTGGGGGGGTCTCCACGGGTTCTCCGTCGGCGGCGCCCCCATGCCTCCGAGCGTGTCGGGCAACGCCTACTGGTACGCATGGTCGATCGCGCGCGACCTCGCCACCTTCTCCGACGGCTCGGGCGGGGTCGTGCTCGACGGATGGGGCAACGTCCACCCGTTTGCGGTGGGCAATGCCGCCCAACCGGTCGCCGCGGTCGTCAGCGCCTACTGGTCAGGCTGGGACATCGCGCGCGGGATGGTGCTCCTGCCCGGCTCAACGGCGAACAACTATGCGGGCTACGTGCTCGACGGCTGGGGTGGCCTTCATCCTTTCGCCTCGATCGGCAGGGTCATGCCGGCCGCGCTCGACTCCGGCTTCTACCATCCCGGCTGGGACATCGCGCGTTCCGCGCTGCTCGCCCCGGGATCGTCGACAACGGCCGGCTACGTGGTCGATGGCTACGGCGGGTTCCATCCGTTCGGGAGCGCACCGGCGGTGATCATGCCCAATTACGGAATCGACGGCTTGATCGTGCACGGAGCCGCGGCCGCCTGATCGGATCGCCTGGCGAGGCGGGCTGCAGGCGTCGTGGACCGTCAAGGCACCGTCACGTTGAGGCCGCGATCCCGGCCTACCATGGACCCATGCGTCTGAGGTGTCGGCGAGGCTCCGTGGCGTGCTCGTCAGGCGCCCGGCGCGCAGGATTGGTGGCCGCGCTCTGCGGCTCGCTCCTGGTGGGTCAGCTGACCATCGCACAGGCGGCAGCGGTGAGCCAGCCGGGAGGCGTGACCCTCGATGGCTGGGGTGGCCTGCACGTCTTCGGCGGGGCCAGCGTCAACACCAGCGGCGCCAAATACTGGTTCGGTTGGGACATCGCC
>JALZBL010000329.1 GCA_030947395.1 Actinomycetota bacterium
CGCCGGTGCCGGTCGCCCCCGAGCCGCCGGTGCCGGAGCCGGTGGCGGTGCCCACGGCATCGTGATCAGGATCCTGCTGGCCGACGACCAGGCGCTCGTGCGCTCCGCCCTGGCCGCGCTGCTGGACCTGCAGGAGGACTTCACGGTGGTGGCGCAGGTCGGGCGGGGCGACGAGGTGGTGGCGGCGGCGCGCGAACACGCGGCCGACGTCGCCCTGCTCGACATCGAGATGCCCGGGCTCGACGGGCTGGCCGCCGCGGCCGCGCTCACCCACGAGATGCCGTCCTGCCGGGTGATCATCCTGACGACGTTCGGCCGGCCCGGCTATCTGCGTCGGGCCATGGAGTCCGGGGCGCTGGGCTTTGTCGTCAAGGACGCGCCGGCCGAGCAGCTGGGGGATGCGGTGCGCCGGGTCCACGCCGGCGAGCGCGTCGTCGACCCGGAGCTGGCGGCGGCCACGCTGGCCGGAGGGAGTTCGCCGTTGACCGGCCGGGAGCGCGACGTGCTCGTGGCTGCCCGGGGTGGCGCCACGGTCGCCGACATCGCCGGGCGCCTGTTCCTGTCCGAGGGGACGGTCCGCAACTACCTCTCCGCGGCCATCGCCAAGACCGGCGTCCGCAACCGGGTGGAGGCGGTTCGGGTGGCCGACGAGCGCGGCTGGCTCTAGGTCGGCCTCTCGCGGTTTGGCGGCCAGACCCGCCATTCGAGGGTCGGCCGCCAAAACCGGAAGGGGAGGCTGGGGGGCGGGGCAGGATGGCGGGCGTGCCCACCTACTCCGCGCCCGTGCCCGGCCTCGTTCTCACCGACCATCGCCTCGAGGTCCCGCTGGACCACTCCGACGGCGGCGGTCCGGCGCTTGAGCTCTACGCCCGCGAGGTCCGTGCGATCGAGAAGGCCGACGACGACCTGCCCTGGCTGCTGTTCCTGCAGGGCGGCCCCGGGGGCAAGTCGCCGCGGCCGCTGACCCGCTCCGGCTGGCTCGACGAGGCGGTCAAGGACTACCGGGTGCTGCTGATGGACCAGCGGGGAACCGGCCGCTCGACGCCGATTACCGTCGACCCGCCGGCTCGGTTCCGGGGCGACGCCGACGCCCTGGCCGAGTACCTCGCCCACTTCCGCGCGGACGCCATCGTGCGCGACGCCGAGTTGCTCCGGGCGGCGGTCGGCGGCGGCGCGCCGTGGACCACGCTCGGCCAGTCCTACGGCGGGTTCTGCACCTTTACCTACTTGTCCCTCGCGCCGGAGGGCCTTCGGCAGTGCCTGATCACCGGCGGGGTCCCGCCGCTGACCGCGAGCGCCGCGGACGTCTACCGCCGCACCTGGCCCCGAGTGCTGGCCAAGAACGCCGAGCACCGCCGCCGGTTTCCCGAGGACGCCGCGGTGCTCGAACGAGTCCGGGCCGTCATCCGCGCGAGGCAGGGCGCCGGCGACCCGGTCCGGCTGCCGGGCGGCGACCCGCTCACGGTGCCCCGCCTGCAGGCCTTGGGCATCGCGTTCGGCATGAGCACCGGCTACGCGTCCGTCCACTACCTGCTCGAGGAGGCGTTCGCTCACGACGAGCTCTCGCCGGCCTTCCTGGTCGAGCTCGAGCAGCGGACCCAGCACGCCGACAGCCCGCTCTACGCCGTCCTGCAGGAGGTCATCTACTGCAGCGGCACCGCGTCCCGCTGGGCGGCCGAGCGGGTCCGCCGGGCGGAGTTCCCGCAGTTCGACGCCGACGCCGCCCAGCTGCTGCTGACCGGTGAGATGAAGGAGTCGGCCGTGTTCACCGACGAAGCGGCGCTGACTCCGTTCGCCGGGGCCATGGCGCTACTCAACGCCAAGACCGACTGGCCGAACCTTTACGACACCGAGGTCCTGGCCGACAACCGCGTGCCGGTGGCGGCCGTGATCTACCACGACGACATGTACGTCGACGCCGACTTCTCGTTGCAGACCGCCGCCGACACCCCCCAGGTGCGGACCTGGGTGACCAACGAATTCGAGCACGACGGCTTGCGGGCCGAGGCGCGCGTGTTCTCCCATCTGCGCGATCTGGTCACCGGCCGGGCCTGAGCGCGCGCCGGATGACGCCGATGGATGACGCCGAACGGATCCGCCTGGCCGCGACGTTCGACTCCGCAGCCGAGCTCTACGACCGGGCCCGTCCCCGCTTTGCCGAGGCCGCGGTGGACTGGGCACTGCCCGTCGGCGCGCGGCGGGTGCTCGACCTGGGCGCGGGCACCGGCAAGCTCACCGCGTCGCTCGTCGAGCGGGGACTGGACGTGATCGCGATGGACCCGTCGCCGAACATGTTGGCCCTGCTCCGCGACCGCTTTCCGGACGTCGATGCCCGCGGCGGCAGCGCCGAAGCCATCGGCCTGCCGGACGCCGCCGTGGATGCCGTGGTCGCCGGTTCGGCGTTCCACTGGTTCGCCCGCCCGGCCGCCGACGCCGAAATCGCCCGGGTGCTACGACCGGGCGGGAGGGTCGGCCTGCTCTGGAACCAGCGCGATCCGTCGTCGCCCACCGTGGCCGCCTTCGACGCGGCCCAGCGGCACGCCACGGAGCCCCAGGTGCAGGAGGGATCGGACGTCACGCTGGACGGGCGGTGGTTCTGGGCCACCGAGCGGGCGGAGTTCCCCCACGTCCAGCCGGTGACGCGCGACCAGCTGGTCGAGCTGGTGGCTTCACGCTCCTACGTGATCGCGATGGGCGAGCCGGACCGCACCGAGTTGCTCGACCGGGTGCGCGGGTTCGCCGTGGAGTGTGCGGGGCCGGCCGGCGGGGCGACGGGATCCTTGGGTAACGCGGCGGCGGAGTCGCTGGGTGACGCGGCGGCGGAGTC
>JALZBL010000330.1 GCA_030947395.1 Actinomycetota bacterium
TCCTCGGCGCGCCTGACGCGACCGCGGATCTGGACGCCGCGGAGGTTTCGGCCCTGACCGCGCTGGCCGGTGGGGGGCTTTCGCCACCGTTGCGCCTCGTCCCGGTCCGCCCGAATCCCGGGGTGCGCAACGGCCCTCGGCGCGCTCACCGCGGTCGCACCCGCAGATCGGCCTGACCGGCACATCCGCCTGACCGGCCCATCCGCCTGACCGGCCCACCGCCTGACCACCCCACCGCGCCGGGCAGGCGAGCCACCGCCAAGATCGTGGCGAAGATCGACGTGGATCCGCAGCCACGGCTCGAAAGAGATGAGGCCCACAGGCAGCTGCCGGGGGGCCGTTGTGTTTGTCGGGCGCGGTGTCGTAACCTTTCCGAGACATCCCGGGACCCAGTCGTTTCACACCGAAGCGGCCCCGTGAGTCACTGCCGAATCGTCGTCGGTCCGCGCGGGCACGTCGCCCGAGTGGATGCGGTCGAACCGGGGAACCACGTTCCATGGGGTGAATCGGCGTGTGCCGGACGCAGGATCGTCTGCATCCGTACGCGCCGTAGGGCTACTTCCGCAGCCCGAATCCGTCAGCTAACCCGGTAGGCAGTCACGTGGAAGAAGTGGAGCGTCGCCGACTGTGGCGTCCAGCAACCCTCCTCGGCGCTTAGCCGCCGCCCTCGCCGTCGTCGCGACGGCCTGCCTCACTCTCGCTCTCGCCCCGGCCGCGCAGGCGACGCCAGGTGCCAACCCGGGGCCGCCGAGCACCGGTAGCCCGACGTCGGCAAGTGGCACGCCGACGATCGCCGAGGTGAGCGCCCACCTCGGTGAGCTCGGTCACCAGATCGAGCAGCTGAGCGAGAAGCTCAACCAGGCCGGAGAAGACGTCAAGGCCAAGCAGCGCCAAGCCGCGGCAGCCCGAGTCGCCGCGGTCAAGGCGGCCGTCGTCTACGCCAAGGCCAGCGACGCCATCAAGATGCTCATCTCCGACCGCTACAAGACGTCCGGGCTGGGGCGGACCACCGCCATCCTCAGTTCCACCTCGACCCAGGACTACCTCGACCGGTTGACCGCACTCCGCCTCCTTAACGACCGACGCACCGCCGTCGCGGCCCAACTGATGACCGCTCGCTCGCAGGCCCAGACCACGGCCGCGACGGCGAAGCAGCTCGTGTCCGAGGCCCAGACCCAGCAGAGCGCGCTGCGGACCCAGCGAGACTCCGTGCAGACGCAGCAGGACAAGTACCAGGCGCTGCTCGATCGGCTCACCGCGGCCCAGCGGGCGGCCTACTTCGCCCGCGTCAACCCCGTCGCGCCGGCGAAGACCAAGCACACCGCGGTGTCGAACGTCCCGGCCAAGGCGCCGTCGAACGCGGCGGCCGTCGCCGTGCAGTACGCGCTGGCCCAGCAGGGCAAGCCCTACGTGTTCGCCGCCTCAGGCCCCGACGCCTTCGACTGTTCCGGTCTCACCGCCGCGGCGTGGGAGCACGCCGGAGTGTCGATCCCACACTTCGCCGCCACGCAGTACGACTACGGCCAGCACGTCTCGCGCGATCAGCTCGCGCCGGGAGACCTGGTGTTCTTCTACAGCCCGATCGGCCACGTCGCGATCTACATCGGCAACGGGCTGATCGTGCACGCGCCCACGCCGGGCGACGTGGTCAAGGTCGTCCCGCTGTCCACCTTCAACAGCGACTATGTCGGTGCTACTCGGCTCTGAGCACCTCGCATACCCCCCACATCGACGGGCGGGAGCCGGAAACGGCCCCGCCCGTTGGTGTGCCCGGGGCCGCCCGGCGGCGAGTTCTGGTCGTCACCAATGACTTCCCCCCACGGCTGGGCGGCATCCAGTCCTTCGTCCACGCGCTGGTCGCCGCCCTGCCGCCCGCCGAGGTCGTCGTCTACGCCTCTGCGCACGCGGGCGCGCCCGCGTTCGACGCCGCCCAGCCCTTCCCCGTGATTCGGCATCCGACCGGTTTGCTCCTGCCCACTGCGTCGGCCCGCCGGCGCATCACCGCCGTCCTGACCGAGTACCGGGCTCGAGCGGTCTGGTTCGGGGCAGCCGCGCCGCTGGGCCTGCTCGCCGGCTCGCTGCGGACGGCCGGGGCGCAGCGACTGGTGGCGACGACGCACGGGCACGAGGCCGGTTGGTCCGGGCTGCCGGTCGCCCGCACCGCGCTGCGTCGGATCGCCAGCCAGGTCGACGTGATGACCTTCCTCGGCGAGTACACCCGGCGCCGACTGGCCGCCGCCGTCGGTGATCGCTGTCCGCTCACCCGCCTCGCGCCCGGGGTCGACACCGACCGGTTCCGTCCGGGACTGGACGGCGAAGCGGTCCGTGCCCGGTACGGGATCGCCGCCTCCGCGCCGACGGTGGTCTGCGTGTCGCGGCTGGTGCCCCGCAAGGGCCAGGACACGCTGATCGACGCCTGGCCCGAGGTGCGCCGAGCGGTACCCGGCGCTCGGCTGCTCCTCGTCGGCCGCGGGCCGTACGAGCGCAGCTTGCGGGCCCGGGCCGATCGCCGCGGGGTAGGCACCGAGGTCGTATTCGCCGGGGGAGTCGATGAACAGCAGCTGCCGGCGCACGTCGGCGCCGGCGACGTGTTCGCGATGCCGTGCCGGACCCGCCGCGGCGGCCTCGACGTCGAAGGGCTCGGCCTGGTCTACCTCGAGGCGAGCGCGTGCGGCCGGCCGGTGCTGGCCGGTGCCTCCGGCGGTGCCCCGGACGCCGTCCTCGACGGCAGAACCGGCTTCGTGGTGGACGGACGTCGGCCCGGCGCGGTTGCCGAGCGCCTGATCGCGCTCCTGCGCGATGACCGCCGGCGCGACCGCCTCGG
>JALZBL010000331.1 GCA_030947395.1 Actinomycetota bacterium
CCGGCGAGCAGTACGACGCGGCCACCTCACGCGCGGCGAACGCGGCTGGAGTTTGCGGCGCGTCGGGGACATCGGCCGTCATCGGACCACCCTGGCATGAGCCTGCTCGCATTCATGGCGCGGCGAAAGCTGCGGGTACGTTGAGGGCGCACCACATCGGTGCGGTGACACCGTACGGAGGCAGCCATGACGTCCGCCTGGAACCAACCGTCCCCGTTCATCTTCGACGGACCACTTCCACCGGACGAGCTGACCGGCCGCACCGATGAGGCCGAGACCTTGCGGGCCTGGGCGCGGGCGGGCCGCTCGACCGCATTGGTCGCGCCGCGCCGGTTCGGCAAGACCAGCCTGATCGGGCGCCTCGCCGCCGACGCCGAGCAGCAAGACGCGATGCCGACGGTCACGGTGGACCTCTACGAGGTGGCCAGTCTGGCCGACTTCGTCATCCGGCTCGAGCGGGCCTGGGCTCGACACGCCCCACAGCGGCTGCGCCGGCGCATCGCCGAGGTCTTCGCCGGCGCCCAGGTCGGTCTCAGTCTGGTCGGGACCGGGTTCACCGTCCGGCTGGCCGAACGACCGGACACTGATCCGCTCCCGGCGCTGCACACCCTGCTCGACCTGCCCTTGCAGTTGGCGGGTAAGGAGGACCGCGTGCTCATCGTGTTCGACGAGTTCCAGTCGCTCGCGGGGGTACCGGGCGCCGAGGCCCTGCTGCGTTCGCACGCCCAGCACCAGCGGACGAGCGCGAGCTACCTGTTCGCCGGAAGCGAACCCGGCATGATCGCCGCGGCCTTCGACCGCGTCGCGCGCCCCTTCTACGGCCAGGTCGAACGCTTCCGGCTCGGCCGGCTACCCGCGGCCGCGCTGGCCGAGCGCATCTCGCGCGGCTTCGCCGAAAACGCCCGCAGCGCCGACGAGGTGCTCGGCGACGTCATCGCGATCTCCGAGCGGCACCCGCAACGCTCGATGCTGCTGGCTCACCTGCTGTTCGCCCGGACGCCGCCCGGCGGGCGCGCCTCGGCGCAGCTGCTTCGGCTGGCCGTCGACGACGCGCTCGACCGGGTGGACCCCGAGGCGCGGGCGGTACTGAGCGGCCTCGAAGCCGGTGAACGCAAGGCGCTGCGGGCCACGGCCGAGTACGGCAGCCCGCTGTCCAGCCGGGCCGCCCACGTGCTCGACCTGCCGAAGTCCACCGCCCAGGGCGCGGCCCGCAAGCTGGTCGACGTGGGGCTGCTGGAGCGGGAGGACCGGACCTGGCGCGTCGTCGATCCGTTACTCGCCCGCTGGCTGCGCCGCGAGTACGCCCTGCGCGCCTGACCCGGTCGCGCCCTACCCGTTGGCGCGGTCGCGCCCTACCCGTTGGCGCGGTCGCGCCCTACCCGTTGGCGCGGTCGCGCCAGCCCACCCACTCGCGCACCCGGGAGAGGTCGTAGTCCGGGCCGCCGACGCCGACGGTGAACAGCCGCGCTCCCGCGTCGACGAAGTCCGGTCCCAAGTCCTCGGGCCGGCGGTTCCCGACACCGACCGACTTCTCGATCTCGCCGGGATCCCGTCCGATCTCGGTGCACCAGTGGTCCAGCACGGAGGACTTGTGGCGAAAGGTCTCCAGGTCGCTGAACGAGTGCCAGATGTCGGCGTGGCGGGCCACCAGCCGCAGCGTCTTCCGCTCGCCGCCGCCACCGATAAGTACCGGGATGTCGCGCGTCGGCGCCGGGTTGAGCCGGCCCCACCGCGCTTCGATTCGCGGCAGCGCAGCGGCCAGGTCGTCCAGCCGTCCACCCGCGGTGCCGAAGTCGTAGCCGTACTGCTGGTAGTCCTTCTCGAACCAGCCGGACCCGATACCGAGGATCAGCCGGCCGCCGCTGAGGTGATCGACCGTGCGCGCCATGTCGGCCAGCAGGTCAGGATTGCGGTAGCTGTTGCAGGTCACCAGCGCACCGATCTCCACGCGTGAGGTCTGCTCGGCCCATGCGCCCAGCATGGTCCAGCACTCGAAGTGCTTGCCGTCAGGGTCGCCGTTGAGCGGATAGAAGTGGTCCCAGTTGAACGCGACGTCGACGCCGACGTCCTCGGCCTCGGCCACCGCTGCGCGGATCGCGGTGTAGTCGGCGTGCTGGGGTTGTAGTTGGACCCCGATGCGGATCGGCTGCTCGCTCATGTCCCGAACCGTATCCCGCGGCAGTGCGCGGCCATCCGTCGACCGGATCTTGCCTCAGCCACGGTTCCCGCCGGCTTTCCGGGATCGTCGGAATCGAGCCAGTGCGGCTCACTAGAATAGGCTCGCGTCGAACACACATTCGAGCGAGGAGAGCGGCGTGAGCGAGAGCAACCAGCAGCCGGCCAACGTCGAGCACAACCCGCAGCGGGACCCGAAGGACTGGGTGACCGGTGACGAGCCGTCCACCGGAGCGCAGGAGTCCTACCTGCACACCCTGGCCAGCGAGGCCGGAGAAGAGGTACCGACCGGCCTGACCAAGGCCCAGGCCAGCCAAGAGATCGAGCGCCTGCAAGCCGAGACCGGAAGGGGTCGGTAGGACGCGGTCGGTAGGACGCGGTCGGCCAGGGGCCAGTCCCGTCGTCCGGGCGCAGCTCACGACCACCCGGCGATCGCCGGGCAGCTCGTTGGCGTGAGGAGTTTGCGCGCGGTGGCCGCGCGGGTGCAGCGCCGGCGCCGTTGCGCGTCCGCCGCGCCGATCGACCCGGGCGCGGCCGTCGTCGCGCCGCGGAACCTGCCACCGGGCCTACATCGCCAGCCCGACGGCACCACCTGCGGGCCGGCGGCACTGGTCATGGCCCGCCATCTGAGCGCGGCCACGG
>JALZBL010000332.1 GCA_030947395.1 Actinomycetota bacterium
CGCCTCGGTCACCCGGACGCACCCAGGAGCAGGGTGCGGGCCTCGCCCGCGGTCACCACCGAGCCGGTCACCAGCACGCCGGCCCCGCTCATCATCGTGTCGGCGTCCTCCTCGGCCAACCGGATCGCGGTCTCCAGCGCGTCGTCCAGTCGCGGTTCGACGTTCACCCGGTCTGGGCCGAACACCTCGACCGCGGTGGCGGCCACTCGATCGGCCGGCGTGGCCCGCGGCGACGAACTCTGCGTCGCCACCACCTCATCCACCACCGGCTCGAGCAGATCCAGCATCCCGCGCAGGTCCTTACCTTCCAGCACGCCGACCACGGCGACGAGGCGGCGGAAGTCGAAGCCGTCTTCCAACGCAGCCACGGTCGCGGCCATCCCGTGCGGATTGTGCGTGGAGTCGACCAGCACGGTCGGGGCGGCCCGCACGGTCTCCAGTCGTCCGGGCGAGCGCACCGCCGCGAACGCCGCCCGCACGACCTCGATGTCCAACGGGCCGCTGTCCCGCCCGATACCGAAGAACGCCTCCACCGCGGCCAGGGCGCACGCGGCGTTCTGGGCCTGATACGCCCCGAACAGCGGGAGGAACACCTCGTCGTAGACCCCGCCGAGCCCCTGCAGGGTGAGCAGCTGTCCGCCGAGGGCCACCTGCCGGTTCACGACTGCGAACTCCAGTCCCTCCCGCGCCACCTGGGCGCCGACTTCGGCCGCCCGGCGCACCAGCGGCTCCGCCGCCTCGGGCGATTGCGCGGCGAGGATCGCGGTGGCTCCGGCCTTGATGATCCCGCTCTTCTCGGTCGCGATGTCGCCCACTCGCTCGCCCAGGAACTCGACGTGATCGAGCCCGATCGGCATCACGACCGCCACCTCGGCGTCGATCTGGTTGGTCGCGTCCCACGTCCCGCCGAGGCCGACCTCGACCACCGCGACGTCCACCGGGGCATCGGCGAACGCCGCGTAGGCCATCGCCGTGATCACCTCGAAGAACGACAGCCGAATCTCGGACCGGGCGTCCACCAGTTCCAGGTACGGCGCCACCTCGGCGTAGGTGTCGACGAACGTGCGAGCCGTGACCGGTGCCCCGTCGATCACGATGCGCTCGGTGATGCTTGACAAGTGCGGGCTGGTGTAGCGACCGGTGCGCAGCCCGGTGCCGCGCAGCAGTTCATCGATCATGCGGGCCGTGCTGGTCTTGCCGTTGGTGCCGGTCAGGTGGATCGAGCGGTACGCCCGCTGGGGATCGCCGAGGAGCTCGAGGAGAGCATGGATGCGCTCGGTCGTGGGGTCCATGCGACCCTCGCCCCACCGCCCGGTAATCTCGGCCTCGACCCGCCGTAACTCGGCGCGGTCAGCGGGGTCGGCGGGCACGTCGTCGAGTCTAGGCAGCGCGGTCCGCGCCACCCGAACGCCTCAACCCGCCGGCCGCGTCAGGACACCGACCGCGCGACCGGGGACCACGGGCGCCGGGCAACGCTCACGAGGCCCGCACGATCCGCACGCCGTGGTCGTCGATGCTGAACCGAACGTCGGCCAGCGTGCCCACCACGGCGTCGGCCATGAGCTGCTCCACGGGTGTCGTCGTGGTCACCGCAAGGGTCACGCAGCCGGCGGCGCGCCCCGCTTCGAGCCCGCTCGGTGCGTCCTCCACGACGAGGCATCGGTGTGGGTCGTATCCCGCCCGGGTGGCCGCGGTGCGGTACCCCTCGGGATGCGGTTTACCGAAGTCGAGCTCGTCGGCGGTGACGAGGATCGGCGGCGCGATGAGCCCGGCGGCCCGCAGTCGCGCGTCGGCCAGGGGCCGGGTGCAGGAGGTGACGATCGCGGCCCGCCGACCTGGCAACGCGGCCAGCGCGGCGAGCGCCCCAGGCAGCGCGACGATGTCCTTCGTGTCGCCGAGTTCCAGTTCGGCGATGCGCGCACTCGCCGCTGCGACGACGTCGGTGGCGAGCGCCCCACCGTCGGCCATCGCCTGCACCTTGTCCGCGGCCGGAAGTCCGTGGCGGCCGAGTACCGGGTTGCCGTCCATGCCGAACTCCCGGGCCCAGGCCGCCCACGACCGGTCGACGGCGGGCGTGGAGTCGATCAGGGTGCCGTCGAGATCGAACAGCACCGCGGCGAAGGTCCGACCGTCGAGGGCGAAGCCTCCTGCCCTCATTCCGGCCGGCCGGTCACGGTCCGGCGCCCACTGCTGCGCGTCACCCTCATTCCCCGATCGTCCACGTGACCAGCGGTGGTCGGACCGAGGCACATAGGGGGCCGCCGCGCGAATCGGTGAGCGCGAGGTCGGCCCGGACCGGCCGGCCGGCGTCGAGCGCGGCGTGGATGTCCTCGGGCAACCCGCTCAGCCACAGCTTGGCCCGACGGAACATCTCATAGGCCCCGTCGGCGCCGACCGTCCCCCAGCTCAGGTAGATGAACCGCTCGCCCGGACGGCCCTGGACGTGCGGCCCGCGATAGTCCGGCGCCCCGTCGCGGCCCCGAGCGGCTCCAATGTCGACGGTGAACTCGGCCCGGTCGGCGCTGCCCGGCGTCAGCTGCTCGACCTCCTGGCCGCACTGCACGCCGACGTGGACGTCTGGATGTGTTCCGAACGATCGACCGGGCAGGTCGGTGCCGACGATCGTGACCGACGTCATGAAACACCCGCTCCGGCCGCTACCGCGACCACCACCAGCGGAGCCAGCTTGCGCAACGCCTTTCCGCGGTGGCTGATCGCATCCTTCTCGGCCACGCTCAGCTCGGCGCTGGTGCGCTCGGTGCCGTCGGCGACGAAGATCGGGTCGTAGCCGAAGCCGCCGGTGCCGCGCGGCT
>JALZBL010000060.1 GCA_030947395.1 Actinomycetota bacterium
GGCCAAGGACAGCGGCTCGGACGGCGGCGGCAGCATCGGTTCTGGCCGGTGGAGTGGCGGCGCGGGCCAGTCCGCCGCGCCGCCCTCCGGAGGCGGTCAGGCTGGTGGCGACCAGACCCGGGGCGACCAGGCTGGCGGTGGCCAGGCTGGCGGTGGCCAGGCCAGTTCCGGCCCGGACCCCCGCCCGCCCGGCCCCTTCTGGCTGCGCCCGGTGCGCCGGAAGAAGTAGCGGACCGTCATGGCCCTGAGCCCGGCCCAGCGGGTGCTGGCCTTCCTCGGCATTGTCGTCGTGCTCGGCGGAATGGGGGCGTACCTTCTCATTCCCGGCGTGCGCTCGGCGCTGGGGCAGGGACACAAGGGGGCCGGCGCGACGCCGAGTGCTTCGGCGACCGCCGCCGCGCGGACGTCCCCGGCTGTCCCTGCGGCGTCCACCGCACCTGCCACCCCAGTCCCGACCGGGTCGGTGCCCGACATCTACCAGTGGCTTCCGTTCAGCCAGGCCGACCTGACCAAGGCGGCCAGCGTCGCCGAGGCGTTCGGGGCGGCCTACGACACGTTCTCCTACCGGGAGGGCACGTCCAGCTACGTGGCCAGCCTCCACGGCCTGGCCACCAGTGAGCTCAGTGCCACCCTGGCGCGGGCCTACGGCACGCCCGGGGTGGCCAGCCAGCGCACCCGGCAGCAGCAGGTCTCGTCCGCCCGGACGGCGATCAACTCGATCCGGACCTTCAGCTCCGGGAGCCTGACGTTCGTGGTGACCATCGTCCAGACGATGCACACCAAGCAGGGGAAGAGCCAGAACGGCGGGCACTATGCGATCACCCTGATCGGCAGCGGCCAGAGCTGGCTGGTCAACGACGTCGAGCTGGCCTCGGCGGGGAATACGTGAGCTGGCGCTTCAGCTTCAGCGCCGGGCGGCTCGCCGTGCTGGTGGCGATCGGGGTGGCTGCCCTGCTGGTCACCGCGGTGGCCGTGGTCCCGATGGCGATGATCGGCGGGGCCAGCATGCTCTTTGCCGCGGGTGTGGGGTGCCCGTCCTCCGGTTCCGGGGCCACCACCCAGCCCGCGGTGACCACGGCGGCCCGGAACTCCATCCCGTCGGACTACCTGGCCCTGTACAAGAAGACCGGCCAGCGGTACGGGGTGCCCTGGGTGCTGCTCGCCGGCATCGGCGAAGTGGAGTCCAACGACGGCCGGTCCAGCCTGCCGGGCGTGCACTCCGGGTCGAACGCGTTCGGCGCCGCCGGGCCGATGCAGATCGGCATCGGCGGGGCGTCGACCAACACCTGGGGCGGTCCCCCGGTCCACCCGGCATCCCAGGTGGTTAGCGGGGTGGCCACCGACGCGAACGGCGACGGGGTGGCCAGCGTGTACGAGCCTGCGGACGCGATCGCGGGCGCGGCCAAGTACCTGCTCGCGCACGGCGTGCAGAACAACGTGAGCGGGGCCATCTTCGCCTACAACCACCTCCAGTCCTACGTGCAGACCGTGCTCTACTGGTCGGGCGTCTACAGCCGGGGGGGTTACACCCAGAGCAACACGACCACGGTGAGCGCGCCGGAGTGCCTGACGAGCGCGCAGACGACCGCAGTACCCAACCAGGTTGTCGCCACCGCGATCAGGTACGCCCGGGAGCAGCTGGGGAAGCCCTACTTGTGGGGCGGCACCGGCCCCGACGCGTTCGACTGCTCCGGGCTGATGATGATGGCGTACCGGGCGGCGGGCATCAGCATCCCGCGGACCTCGCAGCAGCAGTGGGCCTGGGGGCCGAAGATCCCGGCCAGCCAGGTGCGGCCTGGTGATCTGGTGTTCTTCGCGGGCTCGGACGGCACGCCGACGGCCCCGGGGCACGTCGGCCTGGTCATCGGCAAGGGCATGATGCTCGAGGCCTACGCGACGGGCTTTCCCATCCGGATCTCCGCGTACGGCTCCTCCACAGCGGCGGCGGGCGACGGCACCGTGGTCGGCTTCACCCGCCCGTGGGCCCACGCCGGCGTCAAGCTCCCGCCGGCCCAGTAGGACCCTCACCGTCCCGTCCGGATCAGCCGGGCCGGATCGGGCCGGGCCGGATCGGGCCGGGCCGGAACGCCCGCCGGCTCACCCCGGCCTGGCCGGTCCCGGTCAGACCCCGGATCCGCCGAAAGCCTGCATTACTGATCGCGTTGATCCGCTTTGCCCGGCAGATGGGTGGCGTCTACTAGCATGAGGCGGCCTTCCGCGGGCAGTCGCGGAGGCGATCTGCTGGCTGGCGGTCGAGAAGATCCAGGAAGGAAGGCTCCGTGGCCCGTCGTATCACCGTGCTAGGCACCGGCTATCTCGGGGCCACGCACGCCGCGTGCCTCGCCGACCTGGGCTTTGAGGTGCTCGGCCTGGACACCGATCCGGACGTGATCGCCGCGCTGGCCGCCGGGGAGCTGCCCTTCTACGACCCTGGGCTGGACGAGCTGCTCGAGCGGGGCCTTCGGTCCGGCCGGCTCCGCTTCACCACGTCGTACACCGAGGTCGCGGACTTCGGCGACGTCCACTTCATCTGCGTGGGCACCCCGCAGCGGCCCGACTCGGCCGGTGCCGACCTCTCCCAGCTGCTGAGCTGCATCGACTCGCTCGCGCCGCGGCTGGAACGGCCGTGCCTGATCGCTGGGAAGTCCACCATTCCGGTGGGGACCGCCGCCAGCCTCGCCGAGCGCATCGCGGAGCTCGCTCCCGCCGGGCCGCAGGTCCAGCTGGCCTGGAACCCGGAGTTCCTGCGCGAGGGGTTCGCGGTGGCTGACACGCTGCGGCCAGAACGGATCGTGGTGGGGGTGCGGTCCGCGGAGGCCGAGGCCATCCTGCGCGAGGTGTACGCGGAGCCGATCGCGGCCGGTGTCCCGTTCCTGGTCACCGGCTACGAAACCGCCGAACTGGTGAAGGTCGCGGCCAACGCCTTCCTGGCCACCAAGATCTCCTTCATCAACGCCATGGCCGAGGTCTGCGAGGCGGCCCACGCGGACGTCACCGAGCTGGCCGACGCGCTCGCCTACGATCACCGCATCGGGTCGGCCAGCCTGCGGCCCGGTCTCGGGTTCGGCGGCGGCTGCCTGCCCAAGGACATCCGGGCGTTCATGACCCGAGCCACGGAGCTGGGCGCGGCCGAGTCGGTCTCGTTCCTGCGTGAGATGGACGCGATCAACGGGCGCCGACGGTCCAGGATGGTCGCGCTGGCCCAGGAACTGGCGGGCGGGTCGCTCGCCGGGCGCCGGGTTGGCGTGCTGGGCCTGGCGTTCAAGCCGGATTCCGACGACATCCGCGACTCACCGGCGCTGGCCGTGGCGACCGCCGTCCAGGCCCTGGGGGCCCAGGTCACCGCCTACGACCCGGTGGCCATGGACCGGGCTCGGCGGGCGCATCCGGAACTTGGCTACGCCGGCTCGATCCTCGGCGCGGCCGCCGAGGCTGACGTGCTGCTCCTGCTGACCGAGTGGCCGGAGTTCAGTTCGGCGGACCCGGAGGTTATCGGGAAGGCCGTGGCGTGCCGGAACGTCGCGGACGGGCGGAACGCGCTCGACGCCGGGACCTGGCAGGCGGCGGGCTGGACCTACCGGGCCCTCGGCCGTCCCTGACGCGCCTCGCCCACCCGCACCGCCACGACACCGGCCACGACGAGGGCTCCGCCGGCCAGCTGCACCGGACGGGGCAGCTCGTCGAGCAACAGCCAGGCGAAGACGATGGCGAACAGCACCTCGCTGAGGCCGACGAACGACGAGACCGTCGCCCCCAGCCGCCGCACGGCCAGGGTGCCGAGCAGGTATGCCGCCGCCGCCGCGATGACGGCCAGCTCGGCCACGGGCGCCCACCAGGACACCGACCGTCCGGCGACCAGGACATCGGCGGTGGCGAACCGCATCGGCAGCAGACCCACCGCGCCGACGAGCCCGAGGGCCACCGCGCCGACGCCCATCCCCAGGGCGGCCAGGGCCACCGGCGGCAGCTCCTCGCCGTCTCGGGGCCGGTGCGAGGACGAGACGAAGTAGGTCGCCAGCCCCACCGCGGCGACCAGACCCCACACCACCCCGCCGAGCTGGGGCGGCGCCTGGCCCGTGATGTCGAGGACGAGGGCCAAGCCGGCGAGCGCGATGGCCGCGCCCACGAGGGTGGTGCGCGATGGTGCCCGCTGGGTGCGCAGCCAGACCCAGAGGACGACGAGCACAGTGCCGGAGTACTCCAACAACAACGCGACGCCGATGGGCAGCTGCCCGACGGCGTTGAAGTAGGCCACCTGACAGCCGGCGACGGCAACGAGGCCGAAGAGGAGGATCACGCCGAGGTTGGCGCGAACGACGGTCCAGCGGCCGCGCAGGGCGAGCGCGGCCGGCACGGCCAGGACGAGCGCCGCGCCGCCGACCCGCAGCAGCACGATCGCCCCACTGGTCCAGCCTTCAACCAGGAGCGCCTTGGCGAACGGTCCGGACGTGCCGAAGGCTGCGGCCGAGGACATCGCGGCCACCAGTCCCGTACGGGCACCCGAGGCGAAGGGGGCCGTCGGCTGGACGGCTGGGGCGGCGGGGGCCGCAGAGGTGGTCACGTGAGATCCCTGGTTCGTCGTGGTGGTCGGGTTGACACTGCCGGTCCGGTCAGGAGTCAAACCGGCCTACACTCGTGACCGTACCGTCGCCCCCTGTCAGGAGTCAACATGCTGTTCACTCATGACGCCGAGGTCGCCCTCCACGGCGCTGTCGCGCTGGTCAACACCATGGCCGGGTCGGTCCCCGGTGACGCCGATCCAGACCGGCTCACCACTCCGGACGAGCTCGACGCGTTCGTCGTCGACTGGTCGTGGACCGGGGATCGGGCGGTCGGCACCCAGGCACGCGCACGGGAGCTGGCTGCGGTGCGCGCGTTGCGACCCCGGCTGCGGGAGCTGTGGCTCCTGGACGAGGACGGCATTGTCGACGCCGTCAACGCGCTGCTGCGCGAGGGCCGCGCCCTCCCCCAGCTGGTGCGCCACGACGCGTGGGACTACCACCTGCACGCCACCCCGCCCCAGGCGCCGCTGGGCACGCGCATGGCGGTCGAGGCGGCCATGGCGATCGTCGACGTCATCCGTGCCGGCGAGCTCGACCGGCTCCGCAAGTGCGAGGCGGTCGACTGCGACAACGTGCTCATCGACCTGTCGAAGAACCGGTCCCGGCGGTTCTGCGAGAGCGGCTGCGGCAACCGGTCGAACGTCGCCGCCTACCGCGCCCGCCGGTCCGCCACGACCTCCTGACGGCCGAAGGACTCAGGCCTGGCCCTCGAACAGGCTCGTGACCGACCCGTCCTCGAACACCTCGCGGATCGCCCGGCTGATGAGCGGCGCGATCGACAGCACCGTCAGCTTGTCGAACTCGCGGTCCGGCGAGATCGGCAGGGTGTTGGTGACGATGACCTCGTCGGCCTTGCAGTTCTTGAGGCGGTCGACGGCCGGGCCGGACAGGATGGCGTGCGTCGCCACGATGACGACGCCGGCCGCCCCCTCGGCCATGATCGCGTCGGCCGCCTTGGTGATGGTGCCCGCGGTGTCGATCATGTCGTCGACGAGGATGCAGATCCGGCCGGCGACCTGGCCGACCACCCGGTTCGCGGTGACCTCGTTGGGACGGTTGATATCCCGGGTCTTGTGGATGAACGCCAGCGGCGCGCCACCGAGCCGGCGGGACCACTCCTCCGCCACCTTGATGCGGCCGGCATCGGGCGAGACGATCACCAGCTTCTGGTCCCCGTAGCGCTCCTCGACGTAGCGGCTGAGGATCGGCTGGGCCATCAGATGGTCGACCGGGCCGTCGAAGAACCCCTGGATCTGCGCCTGGTGCAGGTCGACGGCCATCAGCCGGTCGGCCCCCGCCGTCTTGAACATGTCGGCCATGAGCCGGGCCGAGATCGGCTCGCGGCCCCGGTGCTTCTTGTCCTGCCGGGCGTAGCCGTAGAACGGGAGCACGACGGTGATCCGCTTCGCCGAGGCGCGTTTCAGCGCGTCGACCATGATCAGGTGCTCCATGATCCAGTGGTTGATCGGCGACGTGTGGCTCTGGATGACGAAGGCGTCCGACCCGCGCACCGACTCCTCGTACCGCACGTAGATCTCGCCGTTGGCGAAGTCGTAGGCGCTGGTCGGGACGAGCCCCGTCCCGAGCTCGCGCGCCACGTCGTCGGCCAGCTCGGGGTGGGCCCGACCCGAGAACACCATGAGGTTCTTCTCGGTCGTCCGGGTGATGCCGGTCACGTGGAGCCGCCTTCGGTGGTCGGGTCCTTGGTATGCGGGTCGGCCGCCTCCACGGGGACGGCTCGCTTGCGGGCCACCCAGCCCACGACGTTGCGCTGTCGGCCGCGCGCGACGGCGAGGTCGCCCTGGTGGACGTCCTCGGTGACCGCGGACCCGGCTGCGACGTAGGCGTCGTCGGCGATGTCGACGGGCGCCACGATCACGGAGTTGCTCCCGACGAACGTGTTGGCGCCGACCGAGGAGTGGTGCTTGGCGACGCCGTCGTAGTTGGCGAAGATCGTGCCCGCCCCGATGTTGGCGCGCTCCCCGATGGTGACGTCACCGGCATACGTGAGGTGAGGAACCTTGGCACCGGCGGCGATCCGGGCGTTCTTGGTCTCGACGAACCCGCCGATCTTGCCGTCGGCGCCGAGCTCAGTGCCTGGGCGCAGGTAGGAGAACGGACCCACGCTCGCTCCGGGGCCGACGACGGCGAGGAGGGCCTGGGAGCGCACCACGCTGGCGCCGTCACCGACCTCGACGTCGGTCAGGGTCGTGTCAGGCCCGATGACGCAGTCGACGCCGATCGTCGTCGCGCCGTGGATCTGGGTGTTGGGGTGGACGACGGTGTCGGCTCCGATGGTGACGTCGGCGTCGACCCACGTCGTGGCCGGGTCGACGACGATGGCGCCGTCGCGCATGGCCTGCTCCACCGTGCGGCGGTTCAGCTCGGCGCCGAGACGGGCCAGCTGCACCTTGTCGTTGACGCCCTCGGTCTGCCACAGGTCGAGCACCCGGTGGGCGTGGACGGTGAGGCCGTCGGCCCGGGCCAGGGCGACGACGTCGGTGAGGTAGCGCTCCCCCTGCGCGTTGGCGCTGCGCACCCGCGGCAGAAGCGAGCGGAGGACGACGAGGTCGAACGCATACAGACCGGAGTTGATCTCGTCGACCGCCAGCTGGTCGGGCGTGGCGTCGCGGTGCTCCACGATGGCCGACACCGCGCCGCTCGGGTCGCGCACCACACGGCCGTAACCGGTCGGGTCGGCCACGGTGGCCGTGATGACGCTGACCGCTGCCGCGGCCGACGCGTGGGCCTCGAGGAGGCCGGCCAGGGTCTGCGCCGTCAGCAGCGGGACGTCTCCATAGGTCACCAGGACGGTGCCCGTGAGGTCGTCCGGCAGGGCGGTCAGGCCGCACTCGACTGCCCGCCCGGTGCCCGGCACCTCGTCCTGGTCGGCGACGACGACGTCGGGGTCCAGCTCCGAGACGTGCTGGGCCACGCGGTCCCGGTGCGCCCGGACGACGACGACGAGGTGCTCGGGGTGCGTGCCCCTCGCCGCGGTGAGGGCGTGCTCGATGAGCGAGCGGCCGCCAATGGTGTGCAGCACCTTCGGGCGCCGGGACCGCATCCGGGTGCCCTCACCCGCGGCGAGGACCACGACGGCGGCCGGGTGAAGCGTGCTCACGAGGTCGGACTCCCAAGGCGGGCGTAGGCGCACGGCGCGAGGCCGCCGGCCCGGCATCACGT